>JAVBMQ010000087.1:0-19066 GCA_031552335.1 Bacteroidales bacterium
TAAAGGTCTTAGCAGAAAAATGTTCTAAAAACATAGAAAAATAAAGAAAAATAAAAATTTGTAGGTCACAGTGCTTACAGAAATACTCATTATATTTTCATTAACAGATAGTTAGCGAAAGGCAGAGTGAAAGTTGGGTTAAGTCTTTGGCAATCAAAAAACAACAATCAAAAACGGTTCATTGGCAACTTTTAATTGGGAGCATTTTTCTGATTATATTTTTTTTCGCAGGTGCATATTTACTAAAAAAAGAATCGGCCGATGGTCGCTTATTTGTGTGGCGCACAAGTATGGCGTTGGTACGTGAGAACCCATTGACGGGTTCTGGTTTTGGAAGTTTTCAGGCTCTGTATTGCGATGCACAGGCAGATTATTTTATCTCCAATAAGGCTACCGAAGAAGAACTGATGATGGCTAATGTATCCGAATACGCTTTCAACGAATACTTACAGATAACCGTAGAACACGGTATTGTCGGATTATTGCTATTTTTATTTGTTATATACTCTTTTTTTGCAAAGAGAGGCAAAGGTAACGGCATTATAGATGCTGCAGGACAGGAGAATGACGGTATAAAATCTGCAATTCAAGGCAGTTTGATAGCCTTTTTAATTTTTGCTTTTTTTTCGTATCCATTCAGCATATCAGCATTAACAGTTCTGTTTGTTGTTTTAGCTGCAATTTCTGCATCATTGTCTCCGCCGATTAAATGGCTTTCACTGCGAAGGATTGGTTTTGCCGTTTTATTTGTATGTTTTGGGTTAACGATTTATTCCGGCATCCGGATTCTTTCGCAATACCCGGTTTACCTTGAATGGAAATCTGCTCAAATACACTACAACACAAAAAATTGGAAGAAAGCAGAAGAGCAATATACTTGCCTTTATCCGAATCTGAACCAACAGAAATATTTTCTTTTCGAGTATGCCCTTTGTCTCTCGGAAACAGGACAATATGAGGCCAGTAATAACATCTTTTTCAGGTTTCTTTATTTTGGCAGCGACCCAATGGTTTACAATTGTATTGGTAACAATTATAAGAATATGGAAGAATATGAGAAAGCTGAAAATATGTATTTTCTAGCATTTCATACCGTACCGAACCGACATTATCCACTGTATCTTCTAATGAAACTTTACATCGATAGTGGATTTCCGGAAAAAGCAAAAGTCATAGCAGAGATATTGCTGGAAAAGCCAGTTAAAGTAGAATCGACTGCCATAGAAGAGATGTTAGAAGAAGCGAGGAGAATACTTGATTCAATTGATAATTAATTTCATCTTTCTCCCAATCCTTTGCTTGCTATTTTACCTCCACTCTCCGGGTCGGATCCAAATTCTTATTCCGGTTTTCGACCTGTTCAACAAGAGATTCCGCCAAAGACCTGAATGCATGTCCGGTGATCGAATCTTCATTCAGCGCTACAGGAACTCCATCATCTCCCCCTTCGCAAATGCTCTGAACAATCGGGATTTGTCCGAGCAAAGGGACTTGCATTTCTTCTGCCAGTCTTTTACAACCTTCTTTTCCAAATATGTAATATTTATTTCCCGGTAATTCTGCAGGAGTGAACCAAGCCATATTTTCCACCAATCCCAGTACCGGCACATTTACTTTTTCTCCCGTAAACATATTGAGTCCCTTACGGGCATCGGCAAGAGCTACTTCCTGAGGCGTACTAACTACAACCGCACCTGTTATGGCTAAAGTTTGTACCAAAGTCAGGTGAATATCGCTGGTTCCCGGAGGCAAATCCAACAAGAAATAATCCAATTCTCCCCAATGAGCATCTGCAATCAGTTGGCGCAGGGCATTGCTTGCCATGCCACCCCGCCATACCACCGCATTGTTTTTATCCACAAAAAAACCAATGGAAAGTACTTTCACACCATAATTCTCCGCAGGAATAATCAGATCACGGCCATTGATGTTTTCAAGAAAAGGACGGGCATCTTCCAAATGAAACATTTTAGGCATGGAAGGGCCATAAATATCTGCATCCAATAGCCCGACTTTGTATCCCATTTTCGCCAAAGATACAGCCAGGTTTGCCGTTACAGTACTCTTCCCTACCCCACCTTTACCGGAAGAAACAGCTATGATGTTTTTTACTCCGGTCAGCAACTTATCCGGTTCCGGACGAGCCAGTTGTTTTGCTTTTACTTCAATATTTCCTTTGACCTCCACAAAATCGCCTACATAAGTCAGGATAGCTGTTTCTGCCGCTTTGACAACCGACTTGATAAAGGGATCATTAGGTTTATCAAACAGGATGGAAAAAGAAACTTTATTGCCATCAATATGGATATCATCTTCCAGCATACCTGAAGATACAATATCTTTACCAGTGCCCGGATAACGGACATTCTTTAATGCGTCTTTAATTAAATTAGGATATAGTGCCATTATCAATGATTATTACTTCTTTTACTACGATTAAAACTTCTGTATGAGTCGTGTTCTATCTCTAACTCAGGTTCAAGCCATTCTGACTTATCGGAACAAACAAATTTCAGATATTTAATATTTAATCCACGATCCAGCCATTGTTGTTCGTAAAATGTCTGGATCGAAAGAATCTCGTCAGCCATCCCCGAATGATATAAATCATTAGTCTGAACAAATACAGGAAGTTGATTGAGAGAAACCATTTCCGAGGTATAAGTAAACATAAAATTGCTATCAGTTTTCAGATGTACAATACCCTCGGGAACAAGTATTTCCCGGTAAAGTTTCATAAAACGGGTAGATGTCATCCGTTTGTTGACTTTATTCATCTGAGGATCGGGAAAGGTAATCCATATTTCGGAAACTTCACCCGGAGCAAAAAAACGATTCACTAATTCTATATGGGTTCGAAGAAATGCTACATTCGACATTTTTTCTTCCAAAGCCTGTTTGGCTCCGGTCCACATCCGTGCACCTTTGATATCTATTCCTACAAAATTTTTATCGGAAAATAACTTCCCCAATCCAACAGTATATTCTCCTTTTCCACAGCCCAACTCCAATACTATCGGATGATTATTTCTAAAAAACAACTCATTCCAATGCCCCCTCATTTCAAATCCCTTTTCCTGAAGTACAGCAAAAGGATATTGAAAGACATGCGGATAAGATGCCATATCATCAAATTTCTGCAATTTATTTTTTCCCATATTTTATTTTTCTTGTTTCGCTATGCAAAGATAATTCATAATTTACAACTCTTCATTCTTTGCTTAACATTTTGGGAAGAATCAACGTCTTCAATAAAGCAGTTCCACGCTCACATTAAAATAAGTTAAATATAGTACTATGTATTGCATAGTACTATATTTAATCATATATTTGCACCATCATATCAAAATTATGAAATCAGAAAACATCAAATCACAAATGAGAAAAGGGATACTGGAATATTGTATCCTGCTGATCCTGCAAAAAGAACCGGCATATGCTACGGATATCATCAAAACTTTACAGGATGCACAATTGATCGTTGTGGAAGGAACTTTATACCCCTTATTGACACGCCTGAAAAATTCAGATTTACTTGGCTATGAATGGATCGAGTCAACTCAAGGTCCTCCACGCAAATACTATCAACTAACAACAGAGGGAGCTGCTTTTCTTACAGAACTGGAAACTGCATGGTCGGGAATAAACGATACAGTCAATCATTTAAAAAACATCTAAATATAAAAAACAATGAAAAAAACGCTGACAATCAATCTGAACGGAAGGGTCTTCACAATAGACGAAGATGCTTACGAACTGTTAGATAAATACATTCGTAATCTTCGCGTTTACTTCAGCAAAGAAGATGGTTACAGTGAAATTATGGCCGATTTTGAAGCTCGTATAAGTGAATTATTCGGTGAACATATCCAACGGGGTTATGAAGTTATTTCCATTGAACAGGTGGAAAATGTCATCCGCCAGATAGGAAAACCGGAAGATTTCGGAGAAGAGGAAGATCGCAAAAAAGATGCCGGGAAGAAATCTGCCTCATCTCAAACAACAGAAACCAACAAAACAAAAAAGAAATTTTATCGCAATCCCGATGATAAAATTTTCGGAGGTGTCTGCTCCGGTATATCTGCCTATTTTGACTGGGATCCGGTTTTAGTACGTTTAGCTGCTGTATTATTAACATTTGCAGCAGTCGGCTGGCTGATTATTGTCTATCTGATTGTATGGATTATTACTCCTGAAGCTAAAACCGCAGAACAAAAATTACAGATGAGCGGACAAGAAGTCAACCTGGAAAATATCGGTAAAATCGTATCCGAAGAAAAAAAAAATGACATACAACAAAAAGAAAAAAGGGGATGCCTGGGGACTTTATTAGATTTTATCGTGGCTATACTGAAAGTATGTATCATCGGAATCGGATTGATAATCGGTCTCCCGCTTGTGTTTGTCCTGTTTATCGTCATTGCTGTTCTTATTGCCCTGATATTTAAATTAGGTGGCGGATTGGCCGGATTACCTTTCGGATTGATAGATTTGGGATTCATTACTGTTGAGCATCCTACCCTGACAGTAATTGCATCATTTCTCATCATAATCATTCCGGTGGTTTCCTTGATATATATAATTATTGCCCGTCTGGGTAAACTTAAACCTATCGACAAAAGTATCAAATGGACCTGCCTGGTTGTATGGGTACTTTCTTTAATAACATTAATTTCTTCCATTCACTTTAACGGGGAAAACTCTGACTGGTCTTTTAACAGCTGGTTCTCCGACGAAGAAAGAAATCAAACGATCAGGAATACAGAAAGACTGATTACTCAAAACGAAGCATTGCCTTTCTTCAATGAACTTGAAATGAAAAACGGATTAAATGCTGATGTTCGTATACATCTGATCACCGGAGATTCCGTTTATATGGTCTTACAAGGAGATTCTAACATTGTAAAAAAGACCCAATGGCAAATCAACAATAAACAGTTGGAAATATATTCCGGAAACAAACATAAAAACAGACCCGACAGAAGAATTTATATTGACATATATACTCCTGTAATTCATGGAGTTAAAATAAAATCTTTAGGCCAGGTTTCCATTCCTGACAAATTGATATCCGAAAATTTCTTCGTAGAACTCAAAGGCGCCGGTAATTTTACGGCAGACAGTCTGTATACAAATAATTTCCATGCAGAACTGGATGGCATAGGTGCTCTTACAGCCAAAGGGATAGCCCGGTATGTCCAACTGAATCTAAAGGGATGTGGAGAAATTGAAACCTCTGATTTAATGGCAGAAGATGTAGACGCAAAATTAAATGGAATCGGAGAAATCAACTGTAATCCTTCCCGGAAGATCGAGGCTCGCTTACAGGGAATCGGTTCAATAAATTATGTTAATGAACCTGAAACTACAATAAATCACACCAAAGGGATAGGAGAAATAAAAAAGAAATAAAATTATATCTCTACATTTGTTGCATTTATCATCGGACAGGTAATATGATCCACTTAAAAAACATCAATAAAACATACTATAACGGCGCCCCCTTGCATGTACTTAAGGGTATTGATCTGCAAATTTCACAGGGAGAAATGGTTTCCATTATGGGAGCCTCCGGTTCAGGGAAGTCTACTATGCTCAATATACTGGGTATACTGGATACATATGACTCCGGAGAATATTATCTCAACAATGTACTGATCAAAAACTTGAGTGAAACAAAAGCTGCCGAACTCCGCAACCAGATGATCGGTTTTATCTTCCAGTCATTCAACCTGATTACATTTAAAAATGCGATGGAAAACGTAGCTCTTCCGCTTTACTATCAGGGAGTAAACCGAAAGAAAAGAAATATTCTCGCTACAGAATATTTAGATAAACTAGGTCTGAAAGATTGGGCGGACCATATGCCGAATGAATTATCCGGAGGACAAAAACAACGGGTGGCTATTGCCCGCGCATTGATTGCCCAACCGCAAATTATCCTGGCTGATGAACCTACCGGAGCTTTGGACAGCAAAACATCAGAAGAAGTTATACAAATCCTGAGAGAAGTCAATCAAAGCGGGATGACCATGATCATAGTTACCCATGAACAATTTGTAGCTGACGCTACCGACAAAATTATCCATCTGAAAGATGGTGTAATAGAATCTATCGAAAAGAAATAGTCTCATGTTTGAAATCGACAATTGGACGGAAATTTTCCATACCATTAAAAAAAATAAACTCAGAACTTTCCTTACAGGATTCTCCGTTGCCTGGGGTATTTTTATGCTGATTATTTTATTAGCATCCGGAAATGGCTTGAGGAATGGTGTGATGTCTAATTTCGGAGACAGGGCTGTTAATGGTATAGAAATGTGGGGAAGAAGAACTTCCATGCCCTATAAAGGCTATCCTGATTCCCGAAATATAGAACTGGACCAAAAGGATTTTGACCTGATTAAAAGTCAGATGTCTGAGGTAGAACATATTTCAGCCAATGTTTCATCCAATGTCAAGATAAGTTATGAAACCGAATCCAATGATTGTGACTTTCAAGGGGTTTATCCTGTACACACTGAAATCAATGGAGTTTCAATCAAAGATGGACAAGGGCGTTTTATCAACGATATTGATATGAAAGAGCGCCGGAAAGTGGTAGTCATTAATCAACGGGTTAAAGAAGTTTTATTTAAAAACGAAAACCCCGTAGGAAAAATTATTATGGCCAATGGATTAGGTTTCAAAGTCATTGGCGTCTATAAAGGAAGCGATTGGGGAAATGAGGTACGCGGATATATCCCATTTACAACAGCTCAACAACTTTTCAAACAGGGATGGGGATTCGGAAGCCTTCATTTTACCGTAAAAGGATTGAAAACCAAAGAGGACAATGAATTATTCGAACAGAATCTGCGAAAAGAATTAGCTGCATTGCACCAGTTTGATCCAAAAGACGAACGGGCCATCGGTATCTGGAACCGACTGGAAGATTATTTACAAACCATGGGTATTTTCAATGGCATTACCTGGTTTGTCTTATTTGTAGGAATAGGCACATTAGTAGCCGGAATCATCGGTGTAGGAAATATCATGTTGATAACCGTCAGGGAACGTACCAAAGAGTTTGGCATCCGTAAAGCATTGGGAGCCAAACCATCTTCTATTCTCAAACTCATTTTGATGGAGTCGATATTCATTACTTCCATATTCGGATATGTAGGAATGGTGATGGGAATTACCCTGAGCGAACTGGTAAATTCAATGATGGAATCTGCCGGTGGCAATGAAGAGATGACAATATTCAAAGATCCGACAGTAAGTATTGATATTGCCTTGGGAGCAGTTCTTATTTTAATAATATCAGGAGTTCTCGCCGGTTATTTCCCGGCAAGAAGAGCTCTTAAAATAACGGCTATAGAAGCCATGAGAGCAGAATAATGTTTGACGCTGATCGTTTTCAGGAAATATGGGTTACTATTACCCGGAATAAAGTGAGAAGTTTGCTCACTGGTTTCGGGGTATTCTGGGGTATTTATATGTTGATGCTGATGCTTGGCGCCGGTAATGGATTGGAACGGGGAATCATGAAAAATATCGACGGATTTGCTACCAATTCATGTTTCTTCGGTTCTTCAAACACAGGTGAAGCATATAAAGGTTTCAAAAAAGGACGTTACTGGAATATCCGGAATAAAGATATCCGGATATTAAAAGAATCTGTGGAAGAACTGGAATATATTTCTCCTATTTTATGGGGTGCCAGATTGCCTAATAATGTTGCCAGAAACGATAATGCAGGTTCTTATAGTGTAAGAGGACTATATCCCAACTATGTCAAGATTGAACAGCAACGCATGATGTTCGGAAGATTCATCAACGATGTCGATATCATCCAACGCAGAAAAGTCTGTGTCATAGGAACTAAAGTGTATGAAGAACTTTTTCCTAAAAAAGAAAATCCTATTGGTGAATATATACGTGTCAATGGGATCTACTACCAGGTTGTCGGGGTCTCTTCCGGAGTATCAAATGTGAGTATCGGCGGGCGTTCAGATGAATCCGTAGTCATTCCGTTCTCAACGATGCAACAAATCAACAACCAGGGAGATATTGTTCACATGGTAGGTGCAACAGCTAAACCTGGAATTCCTGTCAAGGAGATGGAGGAAAAATTAAAACAGACACTGAAAGCTCAGAACAACATCTCTCCTACCGACCAGCAGGCAATCTGGGGCTTCAATCTGGAAGAACAATTCAATATGTTCCGTTACCTTTTTATCGGAATCAGCATGTTGATATGGATTGTAGGATCAGGAACTCTCGTTGCCGGTGTTGTAGGAGTAAGTAATATCATGTTGGTTACCGTAAAAGAGAGGACCCGGGAAATAGGTGTCCGCAGGGCCTTAGGAGCCACTCCCAAAACGATCCTTGGGCAAATCATGTCGGAAAGTCTTTTGTTGACATCCATCGCCGGGGTTTTTGGTTTATTTTGCGGTGTCCTGACTTTATATCTGGTCGATGTATATTGGCTGCAAAATGCTGAAGATGTGTTTCTATCAGATCCGATGGTATCATTCGGAAAAGCAATAGCTTCTATGGTAGTATTACTGATTTGCGGATTAATAGCCGGTGCATTACCTGCGTCCAGAGCATTAAAAATCAAAGCTATCGATGCAATTAGAGAAGAGTAAAAAATAATTTTGAATTTTGAATTCTAAATTTTGAATTAGTTTCAAATTCCAGAATTCATAATTCAAAATTCAAAATTTAAAACTATATATTCGGTATGAAAAAAGTTGGAAAGATCATTTTATTGTCACTATTAGGCTTCATGGTATTGGGTACTTTTTGGTTCCTTTGGGAAAAATCCAGGCCTAAAGTTACTGAGTATGAAATTATAACACCAGAAAAAGGAACTGTTGAAAATAAAACAGTAGCAACAGGAAAAGTGGAACCTAGGGATGAAATTCTTATCAAACCCCAGATCTCTGGTATTGTATCCGAGGTACTGAAAGAAGCCGGAGAAAAAATCAATGCAGGAGAGGTTATCGCCAAAGTCAAGGTGATTCCGGAGATGGGACAACTCAACTCTGCAGAATCCCGTTTGCGGGTAGCCGATATTAACCTGACTCAAGCCAAACTGGAATATGAACGTCAGTTGAAATTATTCAAGAACGGGGTAATCTCCAAAGAAGAATTTGAGACTACTGATGCTTCTTATAAAAAAGCCGTGGAAGAACGGGAAAATGCACAAGATGCTTTGGATATTGTGAAAGACGGAATCTCCAAAAAATTCGCAAGTATCAGTAATACACAAATCCGCTCTACAATTACCGGTATGATCCTGGATGTCCCTGTAAAAGCAGGAAACTCTGTGATACAAGCCAACACATTCAACGATGGTACTACTATTGCTTCTGTAGCAGATATGAGTGACCTGATTTTCAAAGGAAAGGTAGATGAAACTGAAGTAGGCAGAATCAAAGAGGGAATGCCTATCATATTGACAATAGGAGCTCTAAACAGTCAGAAATTTGATGCAACATTGGAATATATTGCCCCGAAAGGTACGGAAGAAAACGGAGCTGTATTGTTCGAAATCAAAGCTGCTGTTAAAGTTCCCGATTCAGCTTATATTCGCGCAGGTTACAGTGCAAATGCAGAAATCGTTTTAGCTAAGGCCGACGATATAATCACCATTCCTGAAAGTTGTGTAGAATTCAGTAATGATTCTTCTTTTGTGTATGTAGTCACCAAAGAACATCCACAAGAATACAACCGGAAACAAGTGAAAATAGGACTTTCTGATGGTCTCAAAATAGAAATCAAAGAGGGATTGACTTTGAATGACAAGATCCGGGGAAATGCCATTGAACCGAAGGATAAGAAAAATGAAGCAGAGAAAAAATAATGAGTATACCCTTAATTTAAAAATATATCTCATGAAATCATTGTTTTTATTGTTTACAGGAATAATCTGTTGTATAAGTATACAAGCACAGGAGGATGGCAAAAAATGGACATTGGAAGAATGTATTCTTTATGCCATAGAACATAACATCGATATCAAACAACGTGCGCTCCAAAAAGAAAATGCTGAAATCAATCTGCATACAAGTAAAATGAGCCGGTTGCCGGATTTGAACGGAAGTGTGGGAAATAACTGGAATTCCGGATGGGGAGAAAAAGAAGATGGATTAATGGGAGTTGTAACTCAAAGCAGAACAAGTTTATCTATTTCCAGTAATACACCTATATTTACCGGATTTCGTATCAAAAACGAAGTAGAGAAAAACGAGTTTGAATTGGATGCTGCCATGCAAGATCTGGAAAAAGCAAAGGAGAATTTATCTCTAAATGTCGCTTCGTTATACCTACAAGCTCTTCTCAACAAAGAACTTTTAAAAGTCAGCAAAGAACAACTAGAATTATCTCTATCCCAAGTAAAAAAAACAGAGATTTTGGTAGAAAGTGGAAAAGTTCCTACTTCTCAATTATATGACATTAAAGCCCAAGTGGCAAAAGATGAAGTCAGCCTTGTTCAAAGATCTAATGAATTAAAACTTTCTTTGCTGGATTTGGCACAAAGCCTCGAATTGGAAAGTGTATCTTCTTTTGACATTGAAGCTCCCGAGTCTGAGAGAATGCTGGAAAACAGTATAAAAAGTATATTGCCTCCGGATCTAGTCTACAACAATGCTATCACATTTAAACCTCAAGTCAAAGAGCAAGAGCTATTAGTGAAAAGTACAGAAAAGAGCCTGAACATAGCAAAATCAGGATATTTACCCACTTTAAACTTGGGGATGGGCTATCAAAACAGCTACAATTACAATTACGACATAAAGGACAATTACCCTTTCTCTAAACAAATCAAAGAGCATAGTGGTGAATATATAGGATTAAGTCTAAACATCCCCATCTTCAACCGTTTTTCTGTTAAAAACCAGGTAAGAAGCGCCAGACTGAATATTAAAAACCAACAACTGACATTAGACAATACAAAAAAAACACTTTATAAAGAAATCCAGACTGCATATCTGAATGCAACTGCTGCTCAGGAAAAATACAGAGCATCTTCCTTGGCTGTCACAGCCTCTTCCGAATCATTCAAATATGCTCAGGAACGTTATGAATCCGGAAAATCAACTGTTTTCGAATTCGATGAAGCCAAAAACAAACTTACCCAAAGCTTATCTGAACAAATACAGGCAAAATACGATTATATTTTCAGAAGTAAAATTCTGGATTTTTATAATGGAAATCCGATTGTGCTGTGATTCTACCGGAATAATTTTGAATTCGATTTGAATGTTTTTGGACAATGGGTAGGGGCGCAATATTTTGCGCCCGTTGATTCTGTGCCCGATTATTTTGTGCCCGTTTATTTTGTGCCCGTTGATTTTGCGCCCGTTGATTTTGCGCCCGATTATTCTGTGCCCGTTGATTCTGTGCCCGATTATTTTGCGCCCGATTATTTGTGCCCGATTTGGAGATAAATATAATTGATCATTAATGTAGATGGGTGTGACCATCATTGCGGGCGGATAATAATCCGCCCCTACGGATCCCATGGGTATCAAAATTGTGAGAATCGTTCCCTCTCAAAATATTTATCTATCTAATTTATCAAAATAACAACAAAAAAACAACAAAATCAACCAAAAATTGCAGAATAATTCCGACCTTTGCAGGTCAAAAAATAACAATCGGGATTGATATGAAAAAAATTATTTTATTCACCTTACTACTAACAACTTACAACATAATGGAAGCAGCGAATCCGTTTTTCGGAAAATACAATACGCCACACGAAGCGGCTCCTTTTGACAAAATCAAAAACGGAGACTATGAGCCTGCCTTTGAAAAAGGAATGAAAGAGCAACTGGCAGAGGTAGAAGTGATCACCAAAAACACCAAACCGGCAACGTTCGAAAATACGATCGTTGCACTGGAACGTTCCGGAAGGTTACTGAATAAAGTTGCTTCTGTCTTTTACAATCTTAACAGTGCGGAAACAAATGATGAAATGATGGCTATCTCTCAGCGCATTTCTCCCAAAATGTCGGAACATGCTAACAATATTTCATTGAATGAAAAACTTTTTGAACGTGTAAAAGCTGTATACGAGCAAAAAGAGAAGCTGAATCTGGACATGGAAAGCAATATGTTGCTCGAAAAAACATACTTGTCTTTTGTCAATGGGGGTGCAAATCTGAATGATGCAGACAAAGAAACATACAGACAACTAACCGGAGAACTGAGTTTGTTGACTGTTAATTTCAGTCAGAATGTGCTGAAAGAAACCAACAAATATGAGATGTTGCTTACCAACAAGTCAGATTTGGCAGGACTTCCGGAAGATATTTGTGACGCTGCTGCCTTGAAAGCCAAACAAAAAGAAAAAGAAGGATGGTTATTTGACCTGTCTCACCCTAGTTATATTCCCTTCATGCAATACGCTGAAAGAAGAGACTTGCGGGAAAATTTATATATTGCTTTTGTATCCAAATGTACCCATGGAGATGAGTTAGACAACCGGGAAAATATCAGGAAGATCGCCAATACCCGTCTGAAAATCGCAAATATCCTTGGATACAAAGATTATGCAGAATATGTACTTCGCCTGAGAATGGCAGGTAACACCCAAAATGTTTACAATTTACTGAATGAATTATTGGCAGCATACAAACCTGTAGCCAAAGAAGAAGTACGCGAAATTGAAGGATTTGCCATCGGCATGGAGAAAAAAAATCTCGAAATAATGCCTTGGGACTGGAGTTATTATGCTGAAAAGCTACAAAATGCCAAGTTTGAAGTAAATGATGAAATGACACGTCCTTATTTTGAATTGGAAAATGTTAAAAAAGGAGTATTCGGATTAGCTACGGAATTATATGGCATAACGTTCAAAAAGAACGCAAAGATTCCGGTATATAACCCTGAAGTTGAAGCTTTTGAAGTCTTCGATAAAGATGGAAGTTTTCTGGCTATATTGTACACAGACTTCTTCCCCAGGGAAGGAAAACGTTCGGGTGCCTGGATGACAGAATTCAAAGGACAATGGAAAGAAAACGGGAAAGATTCCCGTCCGCATATTTCATTAGTGATGAATTTCACAAGGGCGACAGAAACCAAGCCTGCGTTACTAACATACGAAGAGGTGGAAACTTTCCTGCATGAATTCGGGCATGCCTTGCATGGAATGCTTGCTGACGGCACATACGAAAGCCTTTCCGGAACAAATGTATACAGGGATTTCGTAGAATTACCTTCTCAACTGATGGAAAATTTCCTTTTTGAGAAAATTTTCCTTGACCGTTTTGCCGTCCATTATCAAACCGGAGAAAAAATTCCGGAAGAATTGGTTCGGAAGTTGATTGCAGTCAAAAATTTCAATGCGGCTTACGCTTGTATACGCCAGTTAAATTACGGATATCTGGATATGGCATGGCATACAATTACCCAACCGTATGAAGGTGACATTCTGGATTTCGAAACTAAAGCATCTGCCAAAACTCAAATGTTGCCCAAAATACAAAAAACATCTGCCAGCGCCTCCTTCAGTCATATATTTGCCGGAGGATATGCTGCCGGATATTATAGCTACAAATGGGCAGAGGTATTGGATGCCGATGCTTTTTCCGCATTCAAAGCTGATGGAATTATCAGTAAAGCAGTAGCGGCTAAATTCAGGGAAAATATACTCTCCAAAGGAGGATCGGAAGATCCGATGACTCTTTATATCCGTTTCCGGGGAGAAAAACCCTCTATTGATGCATTGCTTGAAAGAAATGGAATCAGTCGACAATAAATTCTATGGATAAACAATTTGCACTGGACATACGTTATTTACGCATGGCAAGGATATGGTCGGAGAACTCATATTGCCGGAGAAGGAGAGTCGGAGCCTTAATTGTAAAAGACAAGATGATTATATCCGACGGATATAACGGAACCCCTTCCGGATTTGAAAATATATGCGAAGATGATGATAATCTGACCAAACCATATGTATTACATGCCGAAGCCAATGCCATTACCAAAATAGCCCGGTCTCATAATAATAGCGAAGGCGCTACTTTGTATGTAACAGCATCACCATGCATTGAATGTGCCAAACTGATTATTCAGGCTGGCATCAAACGGGTAGTATATTCCGAACAATATCGCCTGGATGACGGAATTCAGCTATTAAAAAAAGCAAATATAGATATTCTTTTTATTGATCCGGAAAAAGAAAAAGAAACAGGTTCAGCGCAAACATATTAACATATATCAAGGAGCATGAAGTCTTCACAAAAATATTATTTAATCCTTCCGGTTGTCATTTTACTGACATTGGTGGTCGGATTTATATTGGGTAATTATTTTTCCAATAATTCCATCAGCCGGAAATTTTTCCTTAATTCCGGTAATAAAATAGATGTTATCCTGGACATTATTAACGACCAATATGTGGATAGTGTAAACATGAAAGACATGGTTGAGGCTGCTATCCCGAACTTTCTCAAAGAATTAGATCCTCACTCGACTTACATTCCGTCACAAGATCTGGAAACAGTTAATGAAGAGATGGACGGACATTTCAGTGGTATCGGCGTACAATTCAACAGACAAAACGATACAATCATTGTGGTGAATGTAATCCCCGGAGGACCATCAGAAAAAGTAGGGATACAACCGGGAGACAGGATTGTTACAATCAATGATTCTATTTTTGCCGGTGTGGGTGCTTCTGATGAAAAAATTGTAAAAAACCTAAAGGGTCCGAAAGGTTCTAAAGTGAGAGTCGGAGTCAAAAGAGCAAACGAAAACAAGATTCAGGAATATGAAATCACCCGTGGAGATGTTCCTCTGAATACTGTGGATGTTGCCTATGAAGTAAGCAATGGAATCGGATTCATTAAAATCAATAAATTCGGGAAGAAAACGCATGCAGAATTTCTGACTGCTGTCGGAGAACTCATGCAAGCCGGATGTAATGCTTTTATTATTGACCTGAGACAAAATCTTGGAGGGGCATTTGATGCTGCAATTAATATATCCAACGAATTCCTTCCTGCCGGAAGGTTGATCACTTATGCGGAAGGAAAAGCCTTCCCTCGTACAGAAGCATATGCAAACGGCACCGGAGTATGCCAGACCCAACCGGTTATCATACTGACTGATGAAATGTCTGCTTCTGCCAGCGAGATTGTTGCCGGAGCTATACAGGACAACGACAGAGGACTCATTATTGGCCGTCGAACTTTCGGCAAAGGACTGGTACAAACACAGCTGGATCTTTCCGATGGTTCAGCTATCAGGCTTACTACAGCCAGATATTATACTCCTTCCGGAAGGTGTATACAAAAGAATTATGAATTAGGAAAAGGAACTGAATATGAACTAGATTTAATCAACAGGTTTAATCACGGAGAATTTGATTCGAAAGACAGTATCAACTTAGCAGGTTATAAGCAATTCAAAACCGTTATGGGCCGGCCGGTTTATGATGGCGGGGGCGTTATGCCTGATATCTTTATTCCAAGAGATACTGCCGGAATGACTTCTTATTACTCTTTATTATTACAAAATGCAGTAATACAAGGATATGCGTTCAAATATTCAGACCAGTACAGGGAAAAATTAAACAAATTCACCAATTATAAAAAGTTGTGGGATTATTTGAAAACACAACCCCTATTGGATGGAGTAGTACAATATGCAGAAACAAAAGGCATTCGTCCTCGTCCGGTCTTGATTAACATCTCCTCCGGATTAATAACAAATCTTACTCAGGCATATATTGTCAGAAACTTTTTTGATGATGATGGGTTTTATCCTATTTATTTCCATAAAGATCCGGTTATCATGAAGGCTATTGATGTTATCAATAAGGGTGAAGCTTTCCCAACATTGCAGGAAGACACAAAGGAATGATAAGATCTTCTGAATATACGGATGATCATTTCATTTAATAATTCTATATGAATAAACAGGAACTCAGACAAAGTATTGCTGCAGAAAAAAAACAGTATACAAAAGAAGCATTTGATGAATGGTCCGCTTTGATCAGGAAACAAATTGAAAACCTCGATGTATTCCGGAAATCACAGACAATCCTGTTATATCATAGTTTGCCGGATGAAGTACAAACTTCAGAAATGCTGGATCATTGGTCAAAAGAAAAATGCTGCCTGCTTCCTCAAATACAAGGAGAAGAATTACTATTAAAAAAATATGAAGGAGAAAACAACCTCCAAAAAGGCACCTTAGGCATCCTGGAACCAACAGGAATGATTTTTACCAAAATAGAAGAAATAGACCTGGTCATTGTTCCCGGAGTTGCCTTCGACCGGAATTGTAATCGTTTAGGAAGAGGAAAAGGTTATTACGACAGGTTATTAAGCCATTGTCAGTCAATTACAATCGGAATTTGTTTCGATTTCCAGATCGTTCCGGAAGTTCCTGTAAATGCATACGACATAGCGCTAAACCAGGTAATCACCCCGTCAGCACGATATCATCGATAACCTGCATGCCTGCTTTTTGATTCAGGTTCTTCACCAAACGTTCCCTGCACATCATCAATTCGCTGCGTAATACTGCCGAAGATATCCGGACATATAAAACCCGGTTTCTCACATATAATCCGGTAGTAAATCTCATGGTTGCCGGACCCAACATTTCTCCCCAGGCATTAATCAGCCGGGTTTCTGCTATTTTTTCATTCAATTGAGGATTTTCATCCAAAAAATCTTTCAATACATCTGCAATTTTTTGGGTATTGGTATATTTCATTTTTTCTCCTCCAATTCATTGATTACCCCATCTTCCACATAAAACAGCATGTACTCATGATCCATCTTTCTCAGAATTTCATCCAAATATTTGCGGTTAGTATCTGTAATAAAAATCTGTCCGAATGTATCTCCGGCCACCAGTTTGATGATTTGCTCCACCCGCCTGGCATCCAGTTTATCAAAAATATCATCCAGCAAAAGGATTGGCAATGTAAGTCCGGTACGCACCAAGAAATCAAATTGAGCCAATTTCAGTGCAATCAGACAAGTCTTATTTTGCCCCTGAGAACCGATCTTTTTCATCAGGTATTCACCCAATAAAAAATGAAAATCATCTTTATGAACTCCCTGGGTAGAATAACCCAGCAATCGATCCCGGTCTCTTTTAGTGACAAGTAATTCTGCCAGATCCGCCTGATTCAATTGGGAATCATATTGCATATCCACGGTCTCTCCATCCTGACAAATAAAACGGTAAAACTCCTTGAAAATAGGAAGAAATTCCGACGAAAAAATCCGGCGTTTTTCATGTACTATTTTTCCATTATTAGCCATTTGTTCTTCCCAGATTTCCATCAGAGAAAGATCGATCGTTTCCAACTTCAACAAGGCATTGCGTTGTTCCAATGCTTTATTATAAGCAATCAAAGCCCTCAGATATTCCTTGTCATATTGGGAAATGACCATATCCACAAACTTTCTTCGCTCCTCACTCCCACCCTGTATCAAATCGGTATCGGCCGGAGAAACCATCACCAGAGGCAGCAAGCCTATATGATCCGATAACTTCTGATATTCTTTCTTATTTCTTTTGAATTGTTTCCGGTGTTTTCGTTTGATACCACAATACACTTCCTCCGGTTGATCTTCCAATTCATAATATCCCTGTAAAACACAGAATTCCTGTTCATGGCGGATCAACTGTGAATCGGAAAGGTTTGTATAACTCCGGCAAAACGAAAGATAAAAAAGGGCATCCAGCAGGTTTGTTTTTCCCATACCATTGTTACCGAAAAAACAATTCATCTTGGGAGAAAAAACCAAATCTACCTGTTCAATATTTTTAAAATTTAATATAGAAAGTCGTTCTATTTTCATTTCATCAATGCTTGTATTTTTTCCACTTCACCCACAACCCATACCAGATCGCCCGGTTCAAAAACGATGGAATGATCCGGATTCATCAGAGATTGATCGCCTCTTTCCACACCTACAATGAGACAATTATACTTTTGTCCTACTTCCGATTCATATATACTTTTTCCCGACAATACAGAATCTTTTTCTATTGTAAAAGATCTCAGTTTAACGGGTTGAACATACTCTTCCAGCTTCGTCCGGCGGGCAGATACGATCTCCTGAAATTTGTTCAGCTGCTCATCCGTTCCAACCACCACAATCTTGTCCTGGGGATACAACCTCTCATTTCCATCAGGAATATTAATTTTGATATCCCCTCTGGTAATTTTTACCACACTTACCCCATAATCATTCCTGAAAGAAAGATCTTTCAACGACTTTCCGATACAGGGAGAATCAGGAGAAACATCAACAGTGGCCAGGTGAATATCCCGTCCTGCCAGGTCGTTTGCAAAACTATTTTTCAAAGGATGTCGTTGTTTTTCCGCCTCTTCTCTCTGATTCAGGTTATCCAGGAAACGTTTTTCCAATTTGGAATATTGATTCAGATCCCGGTTGAATATGAGGATCAGGACGATAAATGCCAACGATATGATAATAACCGTATAATACCGGAAATCAAAATTATTGATCAATACAACAGCCACATAGGCAATCGCAATAAATACCCGGAGCAAAACCAGAGAAAATAACCTTCCACGATTATACTTATTGTCGTTCCACAAGCTCATAAAAAGCTTGGGAGAATTGGTTTTATTGGAAATCAAAGCAATCAGGAAAGGTGACATAATCAATAATGTCAGTATTGTAGCCAACAATTGCGCCCACACGCCCCATGCTGAAAATTCCGCATAAATAAACGGATTGAGGAATTTGGAGGCAAACAAAACAACTGCTGTCAACAAGACCACATATATAAGCAATTTACCCGTATATTTCTTCAACAATTTTTTCCAGTCACTCTCATGATTGATTGTTTTGGAACCGGAAGCATATCTTTCCAGATAATTTTTTGTCCGATCCGGAAGAACTTTATGAAGCCAGCCGGCAAAAGGATCAGCCAGTCGGATAAAATACGGGGTAGTAAAAGTTGTTACAACAGAAACAGCTATAATAATCGGATAAACAAATTCGGCAAGAACCCCTAAACTCACCCCAAGAGAAGCAATAATAAATGCAAATTCTCCGATCTG
>JAVBMQ010000225.1:0-4324 GCA_031552335.1 Bacteroidales bacterium
CTGCAGTAAACACAGTCAAATTCAAGCCGTTTATTTCTACAGCTTCCACCTGGATGAGACCGTCTTTGACATACATCTCCATTGGAGTGGAAGGTACAGTTATAGTCTGAGGAGGCGCCTGATATCCTTCGACAGAACATACAGTAGTTTGCGACCATTCCTGAGTACCCAGCCAGCGCCCATCCAAAGCATTATCCGGTGCACCCTCTTCTTCTATTGTAAATTTCCTTATATTTCCCGGAATGATTTTTCCATCACCTAAAATAATGCGGGCATGGGCAAAATAGGTACCTTTTGATAAAGATGAAACTTTGGTGGAGAATATACTGTTGGTAGAAGTATATTCAAAACTATTATCATATTTCAAAGACGTTAATGCTGCCGGATTTTCCCCTATATATATCTGAGCCCTGACAATTGTTTTATTTTTTAAAGCATCATCACCGACAATGATTGCACCGCTTACTGTTGCCGACTTATTGATGTGAGAAACAATAACGTTCGTGCCTACACTTATCATATCTGTAATGTCCTGGTTGATAATTTGTGTAAAATTCATTGTATGCATCAATTGTACAAGAAACTTATCCCGTGCATCATCATCCAATGAAACCTGATACATGTTCAATATTCTGGGAATACCTTCATCATTGGTATATTTTTCTTTAAACTTATTCAGGTTGAGCAACAAAGCGCTTTCATTTTTATCAAAATCAAATGAGTTCTTTGTTTTAATCACATCATTTAAAAGAGACCATGAACAGTCAGACCGATTATCCACAGCACAATTTAACACAGAAATCCCCAGTGCATAATTTCCAAATACCTCATTGGGAGAAAGAACCCTCAACCGTACCTGTTTCCCAGATGTTCCACCCTTAAGGCTCATTGTGACAAATTGAGATATCGACTCATTGCGAATGGTTTTTTCCCTGATCTTTTGACCCTGGTTGTCATAAGAGGAAACAGTAACACTGTTTTCCTGATAATCAGTAAAAATATGGTACAAATCATTTTTACATAGACCAATCGGAGTTCCATTCACATCATATCGAATAATAACAGTCTCATTCCCATCGTAAAAGAAAGCCGATTTTATGGTCTCATTTTCCTGATTTTTATAAAATTTCAGGACACTGCCATCCGTCAAACTGGTAAAAAGGTAAGGATCTCCGGTACGATCCGGCGCTGTATATCCCAAGCCATCCAATTGCAGTTCTTCTTGTTTTTCGGTACTGTCATCATCTTTACTACAAGTTGTGAAGATAAATAGTACGGCACAACACATCAATAGTAGTTTTGTCTTCATATGCATATTTTTATTAGATTTATTTTCTATAACCGAGGAATAAGATTTCCAAAGTTTATAACATACAAATGTATATATTGGGATAACACAAAAAAAGGGTAAAAAATAGTCATTTAACCCTTAGTTTTTACCACAAAAATCAACTGTTTTTGATGTAAACAACTTACAATAAATTATTTGCTAATGCCCTTTCAGGTACTATAATATAGAAGTGTACATATTTATTTCACAGTCCGTTGGCCTATGCTATTGCCTGAAGGACTTTGGACTTAAGGGTGAAACATGCGGATGATTATATTTTTAAATTATTTTTTTGACATTGAAATGAAATTGTATATTTTTGTTCAAAAATCAACGAACTGATGTTTAACATTAAATCCACACCTATATATGAGAAATATCATTTCTTTTTTCATTTTCCTATTTTTCTCCATCTGTTTCTGCCTTGCTCAAACAAAGAGTTCCCAAGACTTCCACATATCTTCTTTATCAACGTCTATAGAAGAAACCGGTACTTTGGATACCTCCTTCACTAATCCAATATTATTAAACGAAGTTGTAGTCACTTCCATGAACATTCCCAGAGAAAAAAAATCTTTAGGATACGCTTCCCAAGAAATTAAATCAGAAGACCTGACACAAACACGTTTGACTGACTTAAACAATGCTTTGGCAGGTAAAATTTCCGGCGCCCGCTATTGGGGAGCCTCCGGTGCAACTTTCGATGAAGGAAAAATCATCCTTCGTGGTACTACATTATTATCAAACGCCAGAGGCAATGAACCGATTTATGTACTAGACGGTGTTATTACCGATGCGAAGTCTGTCAATGTAGACATCATCGAGTCTGTGAATATTTTGAAAGGAGCTGCAGCTACAGCTATTTATGGCTCGAGAGGAGGTGACGGAGCGATTATTATCACTACTAAAAAAGGCAAACAACGAAAAGGACAAGTTGAGTTCGGACAAAGTTTTATGTGGGAAAAAGTAGTAATGCCTTCGATTTATCAAAGTGAATATGGAGGAGGAACCTTAGGCGCTGAAGGAGAACTGTTAACCTTCAATTATAATCCGGAGATTCATCCTGCATATTTGCAAGTCTTAGATGGTGTAAAATATTATGACATGGACAGTTCTGTAAGTTGGGGACCCCGTTTCGACGGGCAACAGTATGCTCCCTGGTATTCCTGGGACCCGACTCATCCCAAATTCGGGCAAACAATTCCCTGGGAAGGACAGCCGGGAGATAACTTAAAAGAACTCTACAAAACCGGATTCAGCAATATTACTAATCTGGCTTTTTCCAAAGCAATGGATCATTTCAATACACGCATTGCTTTCACCAACGTATCCCGAAGCGGCGTATTGGAAAACAGTGATGCCCTCAGAAGATATCTTTCCATCCATGTGAATTATGATGTGAATGACCGGCTCAATGTGCTGGCTGATTATAAATATACTTACCGGAAAAATCACAATGCAGCAGTTGAAGGATACGGAGGATTACAAAATGTGATTTCAGGCTGGATGCAATGGTTTGACAGAAATGTGGATTTAAAAGACCTGAAAACAAATTATACCCGTCCGGATGGTACATTCCGTTCGTATTGCCCAATTTCCATTACGAATCTGAATCCCAATTATCATGATAATCCTTATATGTTGATGAATGAAATCGATCGCATTAATACCGGACAATGGCACTTGATTACAAGTACTGTTACATTCGATATCATCAAAAAAAAATTAAATATCGGTGCTACGGTAAATGCTAAATTTCAAAATTGTGCCGGAGATGATAATGTATCCAATATGAGCGGAGAAATTAAAGTTCCTTATAACATCCTCGGACAAGGTTCGCGTTATGCCGTTAATCAAAATTCACTAAAAGACACTCAGGTACAAGGATTTGTTTCATTTTCAGACAGATACTTTTCAAATCGGCTGGATGTTAAAGCCAATGCTTATATAGAACAACATGATTATGACTATAGTACTTATTACGCGAGTACAAACGATGGATTAACTTCCAATCATTACTACAACCTGAAAGCTTCTGTAGGAACACCCTTTGTAAATAATACGGAAGTACAAATGAAAGAACGCAGTTTATTCGGCACCGGAACTGTTGGCTGGGATGGCACTTACTACTTCGATTTTTCTTTGCGCAATGATTGGTCTTCTACTTTACCAATAAACAATAACAGTTATTTATACGGAGGACTCTCTTTATCTGTCATCGCCAGTAATTTTCTGAAGAACGTCGGCTTTCTTGATTTTTGGAAACTGCGCACATCCACTGCCCAAGTGGGAAGTACCATAGAACCTTACGGACTACAAGAAACTTATCTTTTAGATCCGGTATGGAATTATGGAAAAATCACCGGCATGAGAATGGATAATAAGATGAAAGATCCTCATATCAAACCGACCATTTCCACCTCTTATGAAGCCGGAACAGAATTCAGTTTGTTCAATAATCGACTTTCCTGCGATTTTACTTATTACCTCAAAGATGCCAAAGATCAAATCATACAAATGAATATCACTCCTGAGTCCGGGTATACCAATACAACTATCAATGCAGGAAAAATCCGTAACCAGGGATATGAAATTACATTAGGTGGAACACCTCTGAGATTACATGATTTCGAATGGAATATATATGCTAATTGGGCCCAAAATAAAAATAAGTTACTGGAATTAAATTCAGAAGATCCGGAAATAACAAAATACAACTTAGCTCAATGGGGATCCCGTACAACCCTTTACCTGACAGCTGAGGTCGGGAAGCCGATAGGTGTAATACGCGGTTCTGTCTATGAAAGATCTCCTGACGGACAAATTATTTATGCCCCACGACCCGAAGGCTCTCCTGAAGGAGAAGCTGTTCCTCTCTGCCTCAACAAAGCTATGGAAGAACTCGGCAATGTTCAACCTGATGCAACCGGAGGCTTCGGCACTTCCTTTTCCTGGAAAAGTTTATCCTTGTCTTTTGCTTTCGATTATCAAATC
>JAVBMQ010000148.1:0-14998 GCA_031552335.1 Bacteroidales bacterium
TCTTCATTTTTAATCCTTAATTCTTGAGCCTTAATGGCAAGGTATTATATTTAGTTTTATTTTATTCCTAATTTGGTTTTCACCAATGAGGTTGCGTCGATAGATTTGGGAGAAGTGTATAAAAATGCACCATTCTCCATCACATATGTATAATTGTTTTCGTCTGCTACTGCTTTAATAGCATCCATTATTTTCTTCTGAATTGGGGCCAGCAAGTCACTTTGTTTTTTTTGCAGTTGTTGACGGGATTCCTGATAATAAGCTTCAATTTTTTGTTGTATATCTTCAATTTCCTGCATTCTTCTTATTTTGATACTTTCCGGAAGAGAATCCGATTGTTGGAATTCAGTATATTTCCGTTGATATTCATCCTGCATCCGTTTCAACTCATCTGTATAGAATTGATTTTGTTTAGCCATTTCAGATTCCACAGTAGAAGTTTCCGGCATTGCATTGAATACATCCTGTGTATTGACATGAGCAATTTTCAGTTCCTGAGCAAAGACACCCAAAGGAAGGGCTATTAAAGCACACAATATTAATCTTTTCAACATAAAGTTATTTTATTAAATTAGTAATTTTCATTGATTTTATTAAGCCGCGCAAATGTACATAATTATTTTGAATATCCCAACTTGCTTAAGATCTCCCCACTGATATCAATTTTTGGGGAAGCAAAAATAATACTCATCGCCGAAGCTCTATCCACAATAACATGATAGCCTTTTTCCTCGGATATTTGTTTTACAGCATTGTAAATTTCATCCTGAATAGGCTTAATCAGACTTTCTCTCTTTCTGAAAAGTTCGCCATCAGCACCAAAATATTTTCTTTTTAGTTCCTGTGCCGCTTTTTCTTTTTCTACAATTTCACTTTCCCTCTTTGTTTTCATTTCGGGAGAAAGGAATACCAAATCAGACTGATAGGTTTTATACAGGTTCTGCGCCTCTTGCTGAACCGTCTCAACCTCAGCCTGCCATTTCTTGGAGATACCTTCTAATTGTTCATTGGCCATTTCGTAAGCCGGAATATTTTTGAGGATATACTCCATATCAATCAAAGCGAATTTCTGTGCTTGCATACCCAGGGAAATCATCGCCAAACATGCTATTAAAATCACTTTTTTCATATCACACTTTTTTGAAATTATAAATTTTGAATTCTGAATTTTGAATTCTGAATTTTGAATTTTGAATTCTGAATTTTGAATTCTCAATTCAAAATTTAGAATTCAAAATTCCCTAAAACTCCTGTCCCAATATAAAATGGAACTGGCTTCCACTATATCTTCTGGTATTAAAGACTTTATCAAATCCATATGCCCAGTCAATCCCCATCATTCCGATCATTGGCAGGAAGATACGCACACCAACACCGGCAGAACGTTTCAAGTCATACGGACTAAAATCCTTGATCTCTGTCCATGCATTACCTGCTTCTGCAAAAACCAGGCCATAAATTGTAGATGTTGGTTCAAGCAAAAACGGATAACGAAGTTCCATAGCCAAGCGGGAGTAGGCATAACCTTCACGTCCATAAGGAGTTAAACTACCATTATTATACCCTCTCAAGCCTATGGTTTCTGTTGCATATTGACTGGAATAACCAGTCATACCATCTCCCCCCATATAGAATGTTTCAAAAGGAGAAATTTTATTTTTATTATAGTATCCTACAAATCCATATTCAACGCGGCTCATCAAAACAGGGGTACGTTTAAAAGCTTCCGGACTAAGTAATGGGAGAAATAGTTTCCCTTTGAATTTCCATTTATGATATTCAATCCATTTATATTTGGATCCATCATTCTTAGCTTTCCCTTCATAATCAGATTTATCTTCCCATAAAGAAAATGGAGGAGTTAAATTGACAGAAGCAGAAAATTGAGATCCTCTACGTGTATACAGCGGATTATCAATAGAACTTCTGGACAATGTCAGTCCCAGACTGATACTATTACAATTACCATTACTTACGATAAAATACTCCCAATTTTTCAACATATAGCGTTGATAGGAAAGCTCTGCCATAAATTGGAAGAAATCATCCGGCCAACTTAATCTTTTCCCGAAACCGAGAGACACACCCACCATCTTAAATGATTTATCTGGATCATATGCAGCACTATAGTCGTAGTAATTACTTCCGTAACTATTGTTATAACCGTAACCATAGTTATACATAGAATTCATATAGTTACTATAATAATTACTGTTCATCCCTGTCTGTTTCATAAAGAAAGCGCTTACAGAGAGTGAATTCGGACGTTTTCCTCCAAACCACGGATCAAAAAACGAAACACTGTATGATTGATAGTATTGGGCATTTGTCTGTCCGCTGAGAGTCAATGTCTGTCCTTCTCCCTGCGGAATAATTCCCTTATATGAACTGGGATTCAGGAAATTTTTCATAGAAAAGTTCGTAAACTTCAGGCTCAGACGGCCAATAACACCTGTCTGCCCCCAACCTGCAGAAAACTCTATCTGGTCATTGGCTTTGGAAGTCAGGTTATATTGAATATCCACAGTTCCATTTTCAGGATTGGGAATTGGTTCCAGACCCATAGTTTCCGGGTCAAAATGTCCCATCTGCGCCAACTCACGGGCAGAACGCTGGAGCGCCTCTTTACTGAAAAGTTCTCCGGGTTTGGTTCTTAATTCCCGGCGTATTACATCTTCATACAAACGGTCATTCCCATTAATAATTACCTTGTTGATTGTGGCCTGTGGACCTTCCGTGATACGGATTTCCAAGTCTACGGAATCTTTTTCCACATTTACTTCCACAGGATCGACCCCAAAGAAGATATAACCATTATTGTAATAAACATTAGCCACTGCATCATCATCCATCTGCAAACGTTCATTCAGTTTTTTCAGGTTATAGACATCGCCGGCTTTCATATTCAATACATTAGCCAATCCATAGGGACCATCAGTCGGGTATTGTGTATTACCAACCCAGGAAATATTTCTCAGATAATATTTTTCTCCTTCTTCTACATTAATTTTAATGCTCACATGTTTTTCATCATAGTTCCACACACTATCTGAAACAATCCGGGCATCCCGGTAACCTAATTCAGTATATTTATCAATTACATTCTTCAAGTCAGCCTGGTAATTATCCGGAACATATTTTTTCGTACTGAATAATTTTCTCCAACTCAGACGAAAATGTTTTGTCAGACTAAAACCTTCATTTGTTTTCTTCAAAGCTTTCTTGAAATCATAATCCGACAATTGTCCATTGCCTTCGATAATGATTTCATGAATTTTAGTCTTTTCATTTTTATCTATATCAAGATGCAGAATGACCATACCCTCATTCGACAAATCGTCTTGTTGAGTAATATGAACCTCTGCCGTACTGAATCCTTTTTCATCAAAATACTTTTTGATCACTATTTTTGCCCGGTCCAAAAGATTCGGAGTTATCTGACTTCCCTTCAAAAGACCCACCTTAGCCTCCAAATCCTCCCGTTCACCTTTCTTTATACCAGAATATTTTACCTCTGAAATACGGGGGCGCTGTTGAAGTCTGATTTCCAACCACACCTTATCATCGGTCATTTTTGTTGCGAGGATTTTTACATCGGAAAACAATCCATGTTTCCAAAATCTTTTAACGGCATTTGTAATTTCATCGCCCGGTATACTAACCTTATCTCCTACCGACAAACCGGAAAAACCTATCAATACAAAATCTTCGTAATTTTTTACTCCGGTAACTTTAATATCGGCAATTTCATACTTTTTGGGAGTTAAAGAATAAGAAACAACAGGAACTTCTCCAGGTTCCTCATTGACAGTATCAGCCACAACAGGCAAAACAGAGTCTGCCGCTCCGGATACACCAGTTGCTGAAATAGAATCAGGGTTAAGGGCTGAAACATTCGCCTCCTGTCCGTAAATCATACAAACAATGCCTGAGAGCAAGCAAAAAAGTATCAATCTTTTGAACATATTTTATGTATTGCTTTTATTTTCACTACGAACCTGTTCTCCCGTCAACCCAAAACGACGTTCCCGTTCCTGATAATCCACAATTGCCTCATACAGACTACTTTCACGGAATTCAGGCCAATATGTATCTGTAAAATACAGTTCGGAATAAGAGACCTGCCACATCAAAAAATTACTGATCCGTCTTTCACCTCCTGTGCGAATCAAAAGGTCCGGATCCGGAATCTCTTTAGTCGTAAGTTTTTGAGAAAACATATCCTCAGTTATTGCTTCGGGTTGAAGTTTTTCTTCTTTCACCTCCTGAGCTATTTTTTTGACAGCATTCAAGATTTCCCAACGGGATGAATAACTGATCGCCAGTATCAGGTGAAGTCCGGTACAAGATGCCGTTTGGTCAATGCACCAATGCAAATTATCAAACGTTTCCTTTGGCAGGCGGGATGTATTACCAATAACCAGTAATCGCACATTTTGTTTGATCAGATCACTTGTTTCCCTTTTTACAGCCTCCACCATCAAAGCCATCAAAGCATCAACTTCTTCCTGCGGACGCTTCCAGTTCTCTGTGGAAAATGTATATAAAGTAAGATATTTGATTCCTATATCTCCGGCGGCTTCCACTACTTTACGTACGGAAACCACACCCTCTTTATGACCATATACGCGTTCTTTGCCATGCAATTTTGCCCAGCGGCCATTACCATCCATGATAATTGCAACATGTTGAGGTATCCGTGATTGATCAATTTTGTCTTTCATTACAAATTTGTACATTTTCTGCCATTAAGGCCAAAATCCCAGGTAACAGTAATCATCAGCAATGAGTACCAATCCTTATTTTTCAGCCGACTCCCTGGAATATTATAAGAATCATCCAGATTAAATCCTTTTTTGGAGGGAGCATCAAAATCATCAGCAAACAATTTACGAAATGAATACTCCAATCCCAAATTAAGCCGGTGCTTCATTTTATATTTCACTCCGATCCCTACAGGAACATTCATTCCTGAAAAAGTTTCATCACCGGTAGCCAGGGTATAACCCAAACCGGCAAATGCATATGGCGATATTCTACTGGTTTGCAGGTAAGCATATTTGTCACTATAAGGCAAAAAATTAAATTCTGCCTGTGCTCCGAGTTCATAAAAACGCCTCTTAAAAGCAAGCTGCGCATGATCCGGAAATACATTATCCGTATTACGTGTATCTCCACTCACAGAACCGGTCAACAAATTAGCTTTAATCGCCCATCTTAAATTTAAATTAGCACGAAAAACAGCTCCAAATGCAGGGTTCCAGTCCAAAAACAAATTGTTTTTATTTACATCCCCCATATACATTGACATGCCTGCCATTCCGCCAATTTCATATTTATATTCCTGCCCAACCGCTGTTGAGCAAGTGAAAATAGTAATGATTGAAAGGAATACTCCTGTTTTTATCCGGCCATATAATGTTACTGGTCTCATTGGCTTAATTTTTAATGCTGAAACTACCCTTACAAAACGGGAAATCAGCCTTAAAATTATATCTTTTAAGCTTTTTAATCAACGAAACCCGATTTGTTTATAATTCCTCTCCACACATCCGTCAATGCCTGATTGCTAATACTTGCACCTCCGAAAATATAAATATAGCCATCCGGAGTTACACAAAGAGAGGCATTTTTCCTTTTAGGATAAGCTGATGCCGGTAATTTATATTTATTGGGAGCTTCTTCCCAGTATATTCCCTTATTTTTAGAAACATATGCTGTTTCATTCAAATCATTAGCAACCATTCCATTTAAGAGGAGAAATTGCTGTTCAAAAAAGAAAGTATTTCCACCGGATACAAGAGGGGCGTTTCCACTCAACAAATCCCAATCTGTGAGACTATTGGAAAGTATCCATGTATTATATACAGCAACATTGTCTTGTCCGATACCTCCGGCAATATATAATTGAGAAGCCTTATCGTTTATTAACGGGATAGTAGAAAATCCACTGACAGGGAAGTCAGATGGCAAATCTGCAGGAGATACTTTCCAGGTGGTTTCCAAATCCGTGAAAACAAAAGAATAATTTCCTGTTGTTCCGGTCATAAGACTGATTCCTTTTCCCGGTAATTCTCCAAATATAGTTTTGACATCTCCTACAGTAATACCATTAACAGCAGTGATTTCTGTCCATGTAATACAATCAGAAGATTCATATAATTTTCCATCGGTAGTATTACCCACTAAACGTGTTCCGAATACTTTGATATCCTTCACAATCAGTCCGGCAGGAATTCCACTTGAAGCGCCTTGCGTCCAGGTAAGCGTTTCAGCTTCCGCTGCCGCATAGTAATTAATGGATGTTCCGTTATTTACAAAATTCCTGAATGCATTTTTAAACCACAGCACCACCTGATCAGTTTTTGCTTCTTTCAGGTTAGAATCTTCAAGTTCTGTATAAACGATTGAATCCGGATCTACAGTATGCATACGCAATGTCAATGTATATTCCTTTATACTTCCATCTTCGGCATACACCCGGAGATATTTCTGCGGATTATTGATAAATGTCAGAGAATCAAGGGTAGCTCCGGTAGCAACCTGAGCAGAATCTTCTTTGACGGAAGGATGATAGCAAACATAGGTTCCTGCTGTAGTAAAGTTCATGACAACAGATATTAACGAATCAACATCAATACCGAATGCCAGCGAATCTTTGTTATATATTTCTCCTGACAACTGATCAATTGTAAACAACAACTGACCTAATTCTGTAACTTTTGAGCAGGTTAAACTGAAAGAATATATTTCAGCATCGGGGGAATAAATATAATCCGAGGTACTGTCTTTACTGCCCAGGCAAGAAGTAAATACAGCCATACATACACTACAGAAGATGTATAAATACGATTTTAAATTCATCTATCTCAAATTAATACCACATTAGCATGCAAAAGTAGAAAGATTTTTTGCTTTATAATCTATTATCTGTCATTATTTATAGAATTTTGGGTAAATTTCTGTTTGTGTAAGAAGAAATCTTTGATTTTTCACACTTATAAACCCCATCGGGACAAAAAGGCAATACAGGGGCCTTTACGCCTGTTTGCAGGCACATCGGAACAGTTTCCACAATAATTTCATCCCATAAACCGGCAGATAAAAAGCTTTCCAAAAGGACAGCCCCTCCTTCTACAATTAATGACTGTATTTTTTGCTGATATAACATATCCATTATTTGAGGGAGGATTTCTTCTTCAAAATCAAGGATATAATAATGATTGTATGATGTATTTTCTTTTTCTTTAGCAGTAAAAATCCAGGTATGAGGCTGATTATCAAAAAGATGAAAATCAGGAGGTATTCTCAGATCTTTATCAATAACTATACGTAAGGGATTTTTTCCTTGCCAATATCGCACGGTAAGTGACGGATTATCGAGCAATGCAGTACGGGTGCCAACCATAATAGCGGCTTCCTCCGATCGTCTTTTATGAAGAAGCATCCGGGTATAAGCAGATGAAAAATGCACAGCCTCTTTTCCATCACCCGGTATGCGCAGGTTATCTAAAAATCCATCAGCCGATTGTGCCCACTTCAAAATAACATAAGGCCTCTTGCGAATATTAAATGTAAGAAATCTTTTATTCAGTTCTTCGCATTCTTTTTTCAAGACATCCGTAAGTACCTCCACCCCGGCATCCCGCATCATTTGAATACCTCTTCCGGAAACTTCCGGATAGGGATCTTTTCCTCCCACTATCACCCGGGAGATTTTTTGATCAATGATTAATTGAGCGCAGGGAGGCGTCTTTCCGAAATGCGAACAAGGTTCAAGATTAACATATAATGTCGACTTATTCATTAAAGAAGAATCCTTTACGGCAGCAATAGCATTTGGTTCGGCATGTGCTTCTCCATATTTCTGATGGTATCCTTCACCGATAATTTTATCATCACACACCAATACTGCTCCAACCATGGGATTAGGAGCCACATAACCACGCCCTCTGGTTGCCAGTTCCAGACAGCGACGCATATATTTTTCGTGGATCTCTTGTATGTTCATTCGTTTTTTTCGTATTTTTGTCCTATGAAGAAGGCAAGCCAATATATTCGCGAACATTTATCTGAAGGGTATTCCGACAGGGAAATAACATCATTGACAAACCAGGTACTGTGCCATGTTTGCCACCTGCCAAGTTACCGTCTTCTAACCTGCAAAGATAAAGAATTAAGTTCAAATGAATACATGCAAGTAGAAGAGATTGTATCCCGTTTACAAAAACACGAACCTTTACAGTATATTCTTGGAGATACAGAATTCTTTGGAATGCCGATTTTAGTAGATCCACGGGTACTCATTCCCCGGCCGGAAACAGAAGAATTAGTGGAATGGATTATCGAATCAGAAGAAGCCAATGTAAAAGATGAAGCGTTTGAATGGGTAAATATATTGGATGCAGGCACAGGTAGTGGCTGTATTGCCATTGCATTAGCTAAGTATCTGAGAGATTCCAAAGTCTTCGGAATGGATATATCTGCCGGAGCGTTGGAGGTTGCTGAAAAAAATGCCCATAAAAACAATGTGCAGGTAAGGTGGATTCACGGAGATCTTTTTTCAGATGAAGTATGGGGCAATCTTCCCGACGGATTGGATATCATTGTCAGCAATCCTCCTTATGTAACCCTTTCAGAAAAAAAGGAAATGGAAGAGAATGTACTGCAATATGAGCCTCACAATGCCTTATTTGTTCCGGACGAACAACCTCTGCTGTTTTACGAACGCTTAGCCGATATAGGAGAAAAAAAACTGAAAACCGGAGGATATTTATATTTTGAGATCAATGCATCCCTGGGAAAAGAAATCTATGCTATGCTTCAACAAAAAGGTTATAAAAATATTATACTAAAACAAGACATGTCCGGCAAAAACCGAATGATAAAATCCTGCTTATGAAACAATTGAATGAAGAAGAAGCATTGCATCGATGTGCAGCTTTCTGTTCTGCAGCAGAAAGATGTAAATCAGATGTGGAAAAAAAATTAGAAAAATGGAATATTCCTCTTCCCATCCGAAAAAAAATACTTGACCGATTGCAAAAAGAAAAATTTTTAGATGAATCCCGTTACTGCCGTTTTTTTGTCAATGACAAATCTAAATTCAGCAAATGGGGGAAAAATAAAATCATTTATGCCCTGAAGCAAAAGCAAATTTCGGAAGAAAATATCGGTGAAGCCATCAACCAAATAGCTCCTGAAGAAAATCAGGAACGATTGATGCAACTATTGAAACAAAAAATCAAATCCGTCAAAGGAAAAGACGACTACGAGATCCGTATGAAACTTCTCCGCTTTGCTTCCGGAAGAGGATTCGAATTATCCGACATCAACCAATGCCTTAGGAAATTAGAAATTTTGAATTTTGAATTTTGAATTAAAAATTTATCAAACATGCGAACGACCAAAACCATCCTTAATTCTCTCCTCTCTCTGTTTTTTCCGGAAACATGTTGTGCTTGTGGGAATCCGATTGTAGAAGGAGAGACTTTCATTTGTCTTCATTGTCTATGTAAATTACCGCTGACCGGCTATCATCAGCATCTGTCAAATCCGGCAGAAGAACGATTCAGAGGGAAATTTGAATACGAAAAAATAGCTTCTTTTCTGCATTTTGAAAAGGGAGGGCATGCACAAAAAATCGTTCACCAAATTAAATATAAGAATAATGAAGTTTTTGGGATTTGGCTTGGTCAATGTATGGCAGAAGAAATCGCAGTTTCCGACTTTTTCTCAGAAATAGATTTAATTGTTCCCATTCCTTTGCATAAAAAGAAGCGAAAGAAAAGAGGATATAACCAGGCAGAGGCATTGGCTTCCGGAATTTCTCAGAAACTGGGAATTCCTTGTAATATTGAAAATTTGCAAAAAATCAAGGCTAACACATCCCAGACGAAAAAAGGTCGTTACGAACGATGGTTGAACAGTTTGGAAACTTTTATGGTCAGGGATACCGAAATTTTTGCGAATAAGCATATATTACTTATAGATGACGTTATAACGACCGGGGCTACGATAGAGAGTTGTGTGCATTGCATACAATCAAACAACAATACGAAAATCAGCGTATTGACCCTGGCGATTAGTCACTGATAGAGACGGTACTGTTCGGCAATAATTCCAGAAACCTCATCTCTGAAGCATTCCGGTGATAATATTTCGACATCTGTTTTAAATGTGAATCAAAATGATGGAGCTATATTATCAGCAAGAAACATTTTAAGACCTAATGCATCTGCTATTCGGATAAAGCTTGACAATTGCATGTCGGTTTCTCCTTTCTCAATCTTTGCAATATAGCTTTGTTCTTTTCCAATCTTTAGAGCAAGATCTTTTTGTGTAACATGAAGTTTTTTTCTTCTCTCTTTAAGTATTTCTCCATAGTACCATGCCATTGATTTGGAAGTAAACTCATCGCGAGAATCTGATCCATGCGCTCCATATTTATCGGCAAGTATTTTACTCGTATTATGCAATTCCTTTCCGTCCTTTGTTTTCATAAATCTATGTTATTTAATATCCGTTCTGCTTTCTTAATCTCTTTATCATAGTCTTTAGTTGATTTCTTTACAAAACCGTTAAGCAATATAATTTTAGTTGCTAAAATCAGGTTTTCATTGTCAACCGCAAATAAGACTGTTCTATATTCATTATCCATTGAAACTCGAAGTTCATAGAATTTTGCTGTAACTAACTTTTTTACCAGTTTAGTACTAATAACAGGTAATATTTCAAGTAGGTTCAAACAATAATCAAACTTATCCTTAGCTTTATATGAAAGTTCATTGTAGAACTCATCAAACTCATCTGTGTGGATCAATTCTCTCATGATGCAAATATAACGAATTAATTATACTCTCAAATGCTTTTACGTCAATTTCTCTATAGTCTTGCATTTTTTAACATGTACTGCTTAGGTATCTATAATCCGATCTCCACAAAATGCCTTTCTCCGGCAGGCCTTGCAATGTTTCCCAATCCAAACGTTGTCGAATTGATCAATAGCTTTTTCCACAATTTCAGGAATATCAGTTAAAATCCCAGCTTCGAAGTTGTGGGTTGTATTGCTTTTCATCCCCAATCCTGCACCTGTAAGATTGGCAGAACCGATATACACCAGTTTGAAATCGAAAATCATGATTTTGAAATGAACACGCGGACAGAGTACCCTCTCCAAACCTGTATATAGATTGGGGTATTTATCAAAATCGGTACGGAAATTCGGACTGGGTTCTTTGGCATGGATCAAGCGAATTTCTGTTCCTTGGGCTATTTTCCGGGATAATAACCCAAGGAAAGGTAAAGAAATGGCTCCTTGCTTTATATATAAGTCTTTGATGTCGGCAGTGCCAATCCAAAGATGCTTTTTCACGGCAGATACGAGAGAAAGCACTTCGGAATAGTGGTCGGAGTTTTGGATGTAGCGGAGAGTTAGCATATTTTTCAACAGCTGTTTTCTACGCAACATTTTTCTATTCAGGGCTCGGATTCTGCATTTTTTTTTCTTCTTCCATTATTTTATCAATTTTCGATTTTCATCCAATCTTCTGTACATCCAAATAAGCCATTGACAACGCCCCCGCTTTTTTGATATCTATTCCGTAAATGCGCATAAAAGCATCGACAACCGATTGTCCGCCATTAACGACAACAGGATTACTCATTGTATTGGATACTACATCAACCGACATTCCTTTTTCGATACGGATATTGTTGCAATTCTTTGTTGTTTTAACTGTAATTCTAAATAGTGGCATAATTGTAAAATTTAATTTGTTTATAATATTCGTTATTCTTCAAAACTCTCGGCTATAGACCGGTAATAGTCCCGGACTTCATTATATCGTTCCACATACGCTTTCTCTACTGTTTTGAAATTTCTCCTTCGCACAAGAAAAATGATGAAAACTATCAATACAGCAATTACGATATATCCACTTGTCCACATAAAATGCGTAGCCACCCAGCCGTCTCTGGTGATTTTTTCTACATCATCCGAAAACCAAGACATCATGCCGGCACCTACATCTTGCATCAAATGCCAAAACCAACGTATACATAAAAACACAATACTAATTGACAAAACACCCAAAGGAGCAGTCCAAAATTGCTTTAGTATTTTTTCTTTTTTATTAAAAACGTCGACGTATACGGCATAATATTCAGCAGTAGCAAAACCTGTTAGATCTTCTGCATAATTTTCCACAAGCCCGGCAATGAGATTGGATTGACCGATAATATCTTTTCGTTTGTTTAACTTACTAATCAACAATTCTATACTTTTATAAAACTCTTGTTGTTTTTCCGCGTTGATTTGTTCTTTATTCCACCAATTAAGGAATTTATTAACCAAACTCAAGTACTGTTCCGCATTTTGAAATAAATTTTTGGATACCGTTACCGATAAACTTGCTCCTCCAGTTGCATACATGGCAACAATTTCAACAACATTTTTCGACAACTGTTTTCCCGCCTCTTCAAACAATTTCCTTCCTTCTTCCTTATTATCCTCAATCGCATAGACGAGCCTGGCTCTCATGAAGAATACGTAGTTTTGAATCATCAGACTGCCTCTTTCCATTATCGCATCCCTTTCTTTGGGCGTGGTTGCATATTCTTTCGCTTTCTTCAAATTCTGAAAAAGCGTATCAAAAGTAGCACCTACTAATTGCGCCGAACTCACGTAACGGATTACCTGCAACTGTGCACTAAGCGCTGCTGACAATGAATCGGAAGCTGTGGCTTTCAAATTCTCAAGGAAGGATTCCATTTGTTCCAACGACTTGATTTCAATTCTTTGGACATTTGTATTAGACGGATTAATTTTTTGTGACTCCATGTTCTTCTATTTTTAGATTTTACATATTATTTTGCGATAACAATGCAAATAAAAAGGCACGGTACTATTGCTTATCCAGACAACAGGCACCGCCAAGCGCCCACAACCCAAAATAAAACAACAGCCCATGCCCATATCGAACATGAACATTTTGTTTCATCCCTGAGTTGTTGTTTGAAATTGGCGGTTTCGTTGTCTCAGACTAAAACAAATGCACAATGCAGTTTTGAAATGTTTTTTACATACACTCTACTGCGTACGGATACAAATGTAAACATTTTTCAACATTAAACATTCATGCAGGGCTGTTTTTTATTTTAGCTCAATTACCTTATTTAATTTAGTACTGCAAATAAAAATAATTGTAAATGATAGACAAAAAATATTTTCAACTATATTTGTGATTCGTACAAGAAAACAATGTAATTAGTATCAGGGCAATAAACACTATTTAAAATGAAACCAGCTTTATCAACTTCGAATGATGAATTCAGGGTACTATTGAACCAACTAGTCAGGCTCAGGCTTTTCCGTAATACAAACCGGGAGTTGGGAGAATATATCGGCTACAATTTACAGTCCAATAACAGCATTAAAAACATATCCGCTTTCACAGCCCGTTGCATTTTCCATGAACTAAACCGGGAAATAGAGCAACAACTTGAGGGTGGATTGGATTTGGAGATAATGCTAAAAGCATATAAAGCCGCGTCTAAATTTTACGATGAACATCTAAAAGGAAGGAAGAAAATCCTTCAAAAAGAAAATTTGTTCATTCTTCTGAAACGTTATTACGTAGGAGATTATCAAATCCCGGAGGAAAAACTGTTTTTGAAAAAAACATTATCGGAAATCGACAAAAAGGATATCCGGTTTCCGTATTTACTGCTTTTGGCACTTGAGATATTACCCTTGTACACCTCTAAAAAGGGAGACGTAAATGATATTTCGGGCGATTTCAATAAACTTTTTTCTTTTATAAAAGAGTTTATCCAACACGAAGAGCGTTTATTCAATCTTCCGGTGTTGAACCAGTTTGAAAAAGAAGTTAGAAGTGGAAAAATTTATTGCAACCGTTTGTATTTAATTTATGTTACGCTTGTCAGCCTCGAAACTTATCGGGGGTTTATGAATCCTGAAAAGTTATATGCGATGGTCAATGGGAGTAAAGAAGATATCATTGCTTTCGATTTGGACAATTCTTTCTGGGTAGAACCGGAAATGCTTTTTGCTCCGGCTGTATTTTGGGAGTTTGTGCGTTTGAATGGAAATATGTATTTCCTTTATTGTTATTCAATCAACACAGAAAAAAAGTTGATTTATTATACTCGTCATGATGCTATTTTTTTTAGAGATGAAAGAAATGGTTTAGTAATGCAAATAGACCATCCGGAGAAAATTTTCAGCCTTCTCGGAAAAGACAAAATACTTAACTATAAATTGAATGTATTTGCCTGTGAAATTGACACTTCGCCAACCCCTGATATCATTAGACTACAACCATTAATGAACAATGATTTCAATTTTCCTCATCAGAAATTTATCCGGCTAAAGGATGAAGGGAAAACAAAACAATTGAGGAAATGCCTTGAAAAGGGGATTTACGAAATAAAGAATAAATTTCCGGATACGGAATATTTTTTTCAAAACACAACACCTTCTGCTATAACAAAGGAATACATTTATTTTAAAAAGGAAACCGAATCCGGTAACGAAAACAAAATCTATTATCGAGTACCCAAAAATTTAAATGACGGTTTACCTTACATTACCATCAATGATTCGATGGGTATATTGGAATTAAAAGGTCGTAAATACATTGCTTTTGATCCTTTGTATTTATATATCGAAGTAACAGATGATATCTGTTGCGCAGAAAATGAGGTTGATATAGTAAGTGAAATAGTTATATAGAGGACAAATAAAGTCCGACCAATCCATTATCTTTGTTCCATAACACAAAATATCACTATGAATAAACTTGAAAAATCAAAAACCACTTATCAGGGACTTATCAATCTGTCTTATACTGAAAAAAGTTGACACTATAGGATTAACCCATAGTGTAAAATGAGACAAAAAACAGTAAGGCGTAGAGTTTTCAATCCCGAAATTGGGTGGTATGAAGAAGTAGAAGAGAAATTAGATTCTTTTGTG
>JAVBMQ010000081.1:0-8009 GCA_031552335.1 Bacteroidales bacterium
GCCTTGTTTGGCGCCTTCGAATGTAGTCCACCAATGCCAGGAAGTCGCGTTTGCCACTGCGAAATCGACATGCAACATCCTTGCTAATGAAATTCCCGATTCCATTTCGGTAAGAATACCACTTGCTGCTTTTCCCGGATGTCCCCAAAGGAATCCTTCTCCCAACAAACAATATTCAGTCTGGAAAAATTCGAGGTCGGGGCTAACATTATCCAACGCATTTCTGAATTTAATGCGTTCATTAACCATATCGTTCGCACTACCATCATTCCAGTAACTATGTGCAGACACCGCCGATGCTACATTCGGCAAATGCGATATTTTCATTGAAGGGTCAGCATCTCCCCAAAGAGGAGGAACTTGTCTGGCTGCATTATCAATAGAACCTGCTTCTCCCACAAAAATCTGAGATTTCAAATTACGGGATGAAAATTCCCGGCTCATTTCCTTAACTACTTTGGAAATTTCGGCATTGGTAGCAGGAGTACCTTCCTGTCCGCCAAGCTTTCCGGGTTCGGGAGACCATTTGTATTGCGGCTCATTCAGCGGACTGATATAATCAAACAATATACCCTCACTTTCAAAATGTTCTATCACATCGGCTGTGAATTTGGCATAATCATCATATTTGTCAGGTAACAAGATATAGCTCATTTCTCCGTTTTTATTGATAGCTACACCATCGCGGTTAAAGAATACAGGTGGTGAATTCATGAAACCGACCACATCTTCTACTCCGTAATCCAACACCGCTTTTTTCAGGAACCATTGTTGCCCTGCCTGTTTTGTCCAATCGTAAGTTCCATTTTCATTCAGGAAACATTCAGTCCGGACACCATCAGTATAAATACCACTAGCCTCTCCCTGTTCCGACGAACCTGCTCCGATATTGAAACGCCAGCAAGACAATCCGATACCTTTTGGATTTCCGTTTGTATCAAAATCTTTACTGAATAACAACTCTGCCAATTCATTTTTCTTTTCCAACGGCCATTTTTTACCTATCAATTGTGCAGCCCAGGCATCGGAAGCGCCGAAATTACGGACGGTTTGTTTTTTTGCATCCAAATTAACCGATACATCAATAACTACAGCATTTGACTTATAGTATGTTGTGAGTTCGGCAGTTGTCATTGCTCGATTTTCAACAATTAATTCGTCATAGATTCCTCCTGCACTTTCAGATGCAGCTGTGGCTCCAAGACTCCATTTATCAAAATTCAACGCATAGGTTTGAACATTTGCCATAGCAGCCGTTTGCTGTGCATTTTGATAAATACGCATGGTACCTTTAGTACTTCCTTCGGGAACCGAGTAGAAAATACTGATGGCATTCCATTCGTTTTGCTTCAATTTGATAGTTCCCACTTTTTCCGTCAATGTCCCGTTTATTTTATTTTCTGCTACCAAAACAGCATCCGAATCGGTCACTTTAAGTTTTAAGCCGTAACTGTTATTATTGTTGGAACATTGGTAGATATATTTACCATTATCTGCTTCACTAAAAGATTCTTTCTTATAAAGGAAATTAACGGTTGAAGACCCTGCCGGAAATAATTCTTCCGAAAAATTCAATTGACCGCCTGCCTGAATAGAAACGGCTTCGCCTCTAAGCGGGTCATTATTTACTAATGAATAATTTGTTCCCGATAGAGTAATTTTATTATTCGCTTCATTCAAAGTTCCATCAAAATGAAAAGCAAGGGATTCGCCTGTTGCTTCATTCACAGGGTCAGTGATTTCTTCTCCTCTGTAAAGTTGTTTGACCTGACTTGCACTCAACGAATAATGAAAAATCTTTACATCATCCATAGAGCCGGACATCACATAAGAGCCCCGGTTCGGATTTAAGCCCAGATACAACCGCTGTAGCTTGTGAAAAGTAACAGGCGCTGCAAATGTGTTTTGGGATTGCAATTCTCCATCGATGTAATACCAAACATAAATACCGCTCATTACAACCGTAATCAGATGCCAGGAATTATCGGCATTGATTTTGGCTCCAGAAGTTGATTGCCATACATCAGAATAATAGGATTTCGTATCGCTGACTAACATACTGGTCGTTCCTCCCCAGCCATCTTCGGGCATAAGGTAGATGTTCGCATGGTCTGTCGGATTGTGGAATTCGAAAATTTGTTTCCAGGGACCGGCAGGGTCAGTAGAAGAACGTTTAAACCAAAAAGACAGTGTAATAGTATCTCCGATAACCGGCGCAGGCTCAAAGTAAGCATAACTTCCTTGTGTGTGATTGAAAGAAAGGACTTTCCCGCGAACCGCATCCGTAGTTACAGCTGTACCTTTTTGTAATTGGAGTACTGTATTGCCTTGTTTATCATTACTGTTACTTTCGAAATCGTATGATGCATACAGCTTGTAATTTCCATAATTTTGGGCTGCTGCTACAATTGGAAAAAGCATGATAAACAAAGCTATTTTTATTATTTGTTTATTCATATCGTTTATTTAACTGTTACTTGAAAATAAGCATCCTGCGTATAAGTATATCCGTCACTTCCGGGTACAGAATAAGTAATGACATATTCAACAGGAGCAGAGAAATTTACTGCGGTAGTCCCTGATGTTTGTTCAACACCATTTACTTTTACTGAAACAATGTTTCTCGAATCAATTAAATATGGGTCATTATTCATTACCACAAATTGAGGAACCAAAGCCGTTTTATCCGTGCCTGCGGGAAGAGTTATATCCAGTATAAATTTATTGAATGCACTTAAATCCCGTTTTTTAACAGCATCCACTCCATTGACGGAGAACGATGTAAATTCGGGAATAATCATCGCCGCAATTTCATATTCGGTTTCGTAACCGGAAGACATCTTTGTTTTAAGTGTTTGAGGGTATAATTTACCATTTGCATCACTACTTGTATCAAAACGGAATACTTTGGTGGTGCTTTCCGACTGTAACTCTATATCTCCTGTTTCTGTTTCCCAATATAATTTGGCAAAGTTCGATTCCAAATCAAATTTTACGCCCAATGTTCTTTTAATTGCCTTTGGCCAAAGCACATAAGGCATAGGGCAAACAATCCTGTTTTCGGTAACAAATTCGCCTTCCGAACTATAAAAGAAACCACTTCCATATTCAGACATGGCTAACATTCTTGTAATACTGAAAGATTTCAATCCTCCGTTTAAAGTTACAACCTTAATTTTCACGGAATCCTTACTTGTTACAATTTCACCATTGGCTTTAATGGAAGATGCAATCCATACGGCAGTATATTCACCGGGTTCCTGATAGGAATAAGAAAAAGTGCCGTCTTCATTACACGCATAGCCATTGTTCCCTGTTTGTCCGTAAATATGTGAAACATCGCCCGGCCATACAACAAATTTCTGACCGCTTCCCGTATTTTTGAATTTAATAGATTCAAAAACATTGAAATATTCCTTTTCATTGATGGAAAATGAAGCCTTGGGTTCAGTAAATATTTCATCAATAAACTGGTCGTTTTCACACGAAAAGAACATTGTCAACATCAAAAGCGCAGTTATATATAAACTATATTTTTTCATTATTTTTATTTTTAGACTGATTGAAAAATACTACACATTTAATATCCGAAATTTTGTGTAATCACACCATTCGAGAGCGTTACTTCCTGTTGCGGTATCGGGAAAATCTCGTTTACTCCTCTTTTGAAATATTTTCCTCTCCAGCGCGGTTTTCCCGAATTCTTATCCGGCACATTATTTTTGGACATCCAAACCATTCTTTCGTTTACAATATCCAAGCGGACAATATCGTACCAACGGTCAAATTCGGTTGCCAGTTCGATGCGTCTTTCATACTGGATATTTTTCTTCACTTCCTGATAAGGCATTATGTTGTAAAGAGGACAAGAAAGACATTTGTTGTATTTACTGTCGGGACATTCCACAGTTATCAGCTTAGCCGCTCTTGCACGTACTTTGTTCAACACTTCCGTGGCGCGCACCTGGTTTTCTGTTTCATTCAATGCTTCGGCATACCACAACAATGCTTCGGCATATCGCATGATGATATAATTACGTTCAGCCACTACTCCTTCATTGGGATAAACCATATATCTGCTGAATACCCATCCTCCCGCAATGTTGTACCAGGTTAACGATGCACGGTTTCCGTTCGAATCCATAAAGAAATCCGTGTTTGTATCCTGAGCTACGGTGTAAAGTCCGCGAGGATCACTGTCTTTCATTTCCATCAGGTTCTGAGTCGGCGCTACACCTATGTACTGAGATTCGTTATCCGTTAAGCATACATACAGTTTATTTCTTTCATCCACACTAAGTCCAAAAGAAGAGTAATCGTAATGATTGATTTCAAAAAGCAGTTCTTTATTGAATTTATTTTTCAAGCGGAAGAGTTCATTAAAATTGATCAGACCGTGCACATTCGCCACATCACCGGGTATCTCCGTTTGAGGAGTTACATCCAAATCGGCCATTGCCAAACGTTTGCACAAATCTTCCCAGGATTCGGTATAATTATCCGAAAATTTCAACATTTTTTCATAACTCATGGATTTTCCGTCAATGAATAATTCGCCTATTTCACACACCTCTTTCCATTTTTGCTCCCGGTTTGGATTTTCCAGTCTGATACCGGGAGACGCCTGATAAGCAAGCGTTTTCATCAACATTCCCAAGCCTGCGCCAATACCGGCTTGTCCGGCATTTTGTTCTTTGAAGCGGTCTTTGTATAAAATCAAACAAGCTTCACGCAAATCCTTTTCGATATAGGCATATACTTCATCCGCAGAAGAGCGTGGAATGGCTGTTCTACTCAACGTTGATTTTTCTGTCTGAATGGTTACTCCGCCATACGTACGCACTAAGTTGAAGTAAAACAACGCACGCATCAGTTTGGCCTGGCCTAAGATATAACGCACTTCCTGAAATCCCGTACTGTAATTCTCGTTAAATTTCAGGTTTTGTACATGGGAAATGACCTGATTGGCCAAATTGATTCCCCTGTAATTCACTCCATATCTTTTCAATATATATGAATTTTCGGTATTAAATTGAAAATTAATCAATTGAGTAAGCTCTGACCCCGAATTGTCTTGCCGGGTGTACATATTGTCACTTATGGCTTCTCCGAAGATTAATTCGCTCCGCTGATAATCTTCTGATTGAATCAGGTTATATACGGCATTCAGACTGATACGAAGGTTATTGATTTGCCAAGAATAGTCTCCTTCAGAGATACTACCCTTCGGTTCGACATCGAAAAAATCATCACAGGAAGAAAAAATAGTGATGAGCGCTACTGATATAAATAATATTATCTTTTTCATACATTCTTATAAATCAAAGATTAAACCAAAAGTATATGTTCTTGCCTGAGGATAAAGTCCCTGGTCGATACCTAAATAAAGGTTGTTGGACTCTTGTCCGGAAGTTTTTCCGATTTCAGGGTCGAGACCTGTATAATTAGTCCAGGTAAACAGATTTGTTGCAGCTGCATATATGCGAAGTGAAGCCAGGCCTAACTTGCCACAAACTTTTTTGTTAAAATTATATCCTAACTGGATATTTTTCAAACGCAGGTAGGACCCATTTTCAATGTAAAAATCCGAGTTACGGAAATTGAAGTCATTGAGTGTACCATTTGTATTAGGTGCAGGCACTGTTCCGCCGGGATTAGCAGGCCAATTGCTGCGGTAATCTGCTGTCTGGTCTCCGGGAGTACCGCGCCAAACCTTATCCATATAATCGCCCATTACATTGGTTAATCCGTCGCGGCTGGCTCTTGAATATAAATAATACTTCGTAGCATTGTATATTTTATTTCCATAAACTCCCTGGAAAAACATATCCAAATCAAATCCCGCATATTCCAGATTTACGTTAAAGCCATAATACAAAGTAGGATGAGGACTTCCCAGATATGTTTTATCGGCATCATCTATAATTCCGTCTTTATTTATATCTACATATTTCATATCGCCAGGGCCGTAAGTATAATCTGTCTTGAAGGTAGCTAAATTACTGATGTCTTCTCCTTCCTGAATTATTCCGGCGGTTTTCCATCCGTAAAATGAACCGATTGGAACATTCAATGAGGTTTTATTCAAAAACTTCAATTCACTGGTGTTACCTCCATAAATAGGTTCGTTATTTTCACCAAGGGCAGTTACTTTATTCCGGATATGCGTAAAATTTCCTCCGACTTTATATTTTAAATTTCCGATTTCGTCCCTCCAGGCTAATTGCAATTCAATTCCTTTATTGTTTACGCTACCTGCATTTTGTAACGGCATTGCATCTCTGCTAAATCCGGTATAGTATGGAAGCGGCACAGCAATAAGCATATCTTTTGTATCTTTATTGAATAAGTCGATACTGGATGAGAGACGATTGTTCAACACATTGAAATCCACTCCGATATTAGTAGATTGTGTCCGTTCCCAAGTGATGTCAGGATTACCTATTTGCCTGATTTCCATTGCTTGTTTCAGAGAAGGTCTTACATCTCCGTATATGTAATAACCCGAAGACCTCACATAGGTGCCATAAACAAAATCTCCCACACGGTTATTTCCCAACTGTCCCCATCCTGCACGAAGTTTTAACAGGGAAATCCATTGTACATCTTCCATAAACTCTTCACCCGAAATTTTCCATCCGGCAGAAAAACTGGGGAAATATCCCCAACGGTTTTTCTCGAATTTGGAAGAACCGTCAGCACGGAAATTACTTTGAATTAAATATTTGCCTGCATAATCGTATGAAAGCCGGGCAATAAAACCCAATGCCCGCCAGGGAGAAGAGTACCCCGATACAGATTGATTAAATTTTGCAAAATCCAACGCATCGTAATTTTCATTGTATCCTCCGAATCCGGTACCGGCGGCGGCATAGGTTTCGTAATTATTGATTTCAAGCACCTGGCCTGCCATTGCTGACAAATTATGAACTTCATTGAATGTTTGGGTATAAGTAAGGATATTATCCCAACTCAAATTCATATTTTTTGAGCTCGAGCGTTTTACATTATACGGATTATCACTGATAACCATGTCACTTCTATTATTGCGTTCAAAATGACTATTCATGCTGTTATATGTATTGATACCGGCACGGGTATTGAATTTTAAAGAAGGCAGGATATTCCAATCCAATGTAAACTGCCCCATAAAGTTTTCACGGTCATTATCATAGCCTGTACGGCGTATCATTTCAATCGGGGTATTCCAGATGTATTCTCCAAACGAATTAATGGTTTGCGAAAGTGGATTAAAAATCAAACTTTGCTTGACGATACCCCATTCTCCCCCTTCATCAATAATGTTACGGTCTTCATTGGAGTAATTCATGTTAACGCCTACCGAAACGGTTTCCGATAAATTGACATTCACTTTACCGATCATATTAAAACGGTCATAGTTACTGGTTTTGACAATACCTTCGGTACCCATATAGCTTCCGCTTATGTAATAATTTACATCCTTTGAGCCTCCTGAAACCGAAAGGTTATATTTTTGCATCAATCCTTTTTGAGTTATTTCGTCCCACCAGTTTGAACCGCCTGCCAGTAACGCCTGGTTTTCATCCCGTACGGAGAGTGTTCCATCGTTGTTTAGTTGTGTGCGACTGTATTGATTGGCTGCATAATCTTCAAAATAGATAAACTCGTCTTTGGTCATGATATCAGGATTCTGCCAGGGTTCCTGCCAACCTAAATATGAATTGAAAGAGATAAGAGGTTTTTGATTTACGGAACCGGTTTTTGTAGTGATTAATACGACTCCGTTTGCTCCACGAGCTCCATAAATTGCTGAAGAGGAAGCATCTTTCAATATTTCTATGGATGCAATATCATCCGATGCCAGGAAATTGATATTGTCCATAAGCATTCCGTCAACAACATATAGCGGGTCGGAGTTATTTACTGTCCCTGCACCACGAATACGAATGGATGTAGATGAACCGGGAGAGCCCGAATTTTGTACAACCTCAACCCCGGCAGCTCTACCCTGAAGCGCCTGAGTGACA
>JAVBMQ010000164.1:0-12473 GCA_031552335.1 Bacteroidales bacterium
ACTGCAGGTAAGCATAATTCTTCAGGTTATTAGCATATACTGTATTTGTACTATCAGCCACAACTGTTGCCGAATCAATATACATCACTAATTCCGCCCGGTTCTTACCGATATACTGACCCTGCATTACCGATTCATCCATCATATTGAAATTGGCATTGAACTCGATAAATACTTCTTTGAGGCTGAATTTTTCCCGTTGGTAAGCAATATTTTTATCGTTTTGATTACGTTTCTGTTCGCTGAGATTTTCAAAAGACTCTCCACTATACAAAGTCAACACAAGATAATTCTTATCAGTAGACATCTTAAGTTTTCCCGAGTCGGCCACAATAACCGATGCATTCTCAAATCCCTTGGAAAAGTTGTATATCATCATATCCCGCATCATTCCGCCGGTCTTGTCTTTCTTTTTGACATACAGATTATATCCGGGAATTTCCTTGTAAAAGCTTCCTTCCGGAATATCCAGTTCGGGAGACTTTTGTTTCATAGAATGCAATGCTGTATAAAGTTTTACCTGCGAAAGAGGCAACACATTGTTCTGAAAATAATAAGCACCGATAGCAACCATCGCAATGGTCACAATAACCGGACGCATGGTTCGGAGCAAAGAAACTCCGGAAGCTTTGATAGCCGTAAGTTCAAATGTTTCACCCAGATTTCCGAAAGTCATTAAAGATGCTAAAAGGATAGAAAGCGGCAAGGCCATAGGCACAAGAGATAAACCGGCATAGAAAAACATTTCCAATAAGAAATTGACCTCCAAACCTTTACCTACCATATCATCGATGTATTTCCAAAGAAATTGCATCAAGATAATAAACAAACAAATACCGAAAGTCATGGCAAACAACGGCAAAAATGTTTGCAATATAAACGTATATAGCCTTTTTATTCCCACCATAAATGGATTGATTCCAAATTGAGGGAACAAAGATACAAAACTAAATTCAACTTTTATATACCCAAAGTCCTCTTCAAAACTTTGACTTGCGAATCCCAAAGGGTAATAGCCTCTTGTCTTTCTTCCGGACTTACAAAATCCACAATTTCCAATGCAATAGATCCGGTAAGTTCAACCGTATGTATCCTGAACTCAAAATAAGCTTTTGAATCATCTTCTTCCAGCCACCTGAACCTGATATGAGAGAGATGCGATCCTCCTATTTTTTCGGCCTCCTGCGGCGATTTATTCCAAGAAAAAACAAAATTATTTCCATTGAGAGAAACATCATCGGCAAACCAGTCTGCCAATCCGGTAGGGGTAGTAAGGTGGTTCCAAAGGATATTTTTAGATACCTTATCAAAGACATATTCCAAATGTATTCTTTCTTTTACAGTCATATAATACTCATTAAAAAACAGATATTTGGCTAAGATAGCCATTTTTATAAATAAATCAAGTGTTTTATTGATTATTAACAAAAACAACTAAAAGAAAAAAAATGGGGTTTTATTTGGTTCGTATTAGAAATTATTCTACTTTTGCACCACAAAAATGATGGCGAGATAGCTCAGATGGTTAGAGCGCATGATTCATAATCATGAGGTCGCGAGTTCAATTCTCGCTCTCGCTACTTGAAAATAAAGCAGTTACAAATCTAAAATGTAACTGCTTTTTTATTTTTTAAAAAATGCATTAAGACACTTGGTATTTGTTACATTATTAGTTAACTTTGCAACATGGAAGAAAAAGTAAGAGATGTGATATTTTTTCTAAACTATTTCTCAGAGTTTTTTGATGAACTATCGGAAAAGGTAAAAGATAAGATTGAGCATGTCTTATATGTTATAATGGTATCTGAACGTATCCCGTCTAAATTCTTTAAACACATTGAAGGAACAGATGGCTTATTCGAAATACGAGTTGAATCTGAAAGCAATATCTACCGGATATTCTGCTGTTTTGATGAAGGAAGACTGGTTGTCCTGTTCAATGGGTTTCAGAAAAAAACACAAAAAACACCTCAAACAGAGATTGAAAAAGCATCACAAATAATGAAAGATTATTTTAAACAGAAACAAGATGGAAAAGCAAAAAAATAAAACAATAACAACTTTTGAGGAACATCTGGACAAACGTTATGGTAAAATCGGAACTCCCAAACGAACTGAATTTGAAATTAAAGCTAAAGCATTTGCCATTGGAGAAATTATCAAAGAAGAGCGTCGTTTATCCCACATGACACAACAACAATTAGCAGAACGGACCGGAACAAAAAAAAGTTTTATTTCCCGCATTGAAAATGGACATAGTGATATTCAATTATCTACTTTATATCGCTTGGTTGAATTAGGTTTTGGGAAAAGAATTTCATTTACAATCGGATAAAATATAACTTTCAAATTCACAGAAGGACTATCCAAAAATTGTGTAAATAGAAACCTGTTTTAATTACTGAACTCCCTTATACAATTTCACTGAAGTGCCCAAAATTTGCACCTCCCCTTTATCCGCCAGATAACGAATCACCTCCAACGTCTGTTCTTCCGGAAAAGGAAGCTCCTTCACCAAATCTTTCGTTTTCCATGTTTTATCTTTTAGAAAGTCCAATATTTGTTTAGAAATTGTATCAAAGACTGCATTATTTATATTTTCTTTCTTTTTAGCCAAACAAACATCACATTGCCCACAATCTTTGGCTGTTTTTTCTCCGAAATATTCCAAAAGGACACGGCTACGGCATTTAGACTGGGTACTCCCATAAAGAATGATACTTTCAACCCGTTCCGACAAACGTTTTTTCCGTTCTTCATAAACAATCGGAGGTATCTGTATATACTTAATTTCTTCGCGTCGTTGGGTATATGAAACAAATGGTGTTTTTTTTGCCGGGATATAGTGAACTATATTCAAAGAAGAAAGCATTTTAAGCGCTTCATAGACTTCTTTGCGAGTCATATTCGTGCGGGTGGCCAATGTATCTTCACTGATATAAGCATAATCGGAAAAAAGTCCGGTATACGAACGAAGCACCACCCGGATCAATTCTTCTGTTTGCCGGTTAAAAGAAGAAAGCTTGTATAAATCGTCGCGTTTCATGAGGAACATCAGGCGGGAACGATTATCGACTTCTTCCGTATATTCTATATAACCGGATAGTTCCAGTATTTTAAGAGCGCTATGTGTCTGAGTAATATTGAATTTGAAAGTCGAACAAAAATCTTCAATATTAAAATCATAAATATTCTGAAATCCGGAACCAACTGCTACCTGAAAATAATACGCCAATTTTTCATAAACGGTTTTAATAAAATCTTTTTCCGGAAATTCATCACTGACCCGTTTTTTCAACTTGGCTTTATCGATATTTGAATACAAGGCGACTGCATATGCTGTTTTCTCATCCCGTCCGGCCCGTCCGGCTTCCTGATAATATTCTTCGGCCGAACTCGGCATTTCATAATGAATCACCACCCGCACATCCGGTTTATCAATACCCATCCCGAATGCATTGGTACAAACAATTATCCGGCACTCTCCGGTTTTCCATTTATTTTGTTTTGTAATCTTTAAGTCAGGATCCAGGCCTGCATGAAAATAATCGGCATCAATCCCATGAGCTACTAACTCAGCAGCTAATTCTTTTGTGCGGCGACGGCTGCGGACATACACCAAAGCGGTTCCTGGGACTTTATCCAGGATGTTTTTCATTTCATAAATCTTGTCTTCCGTCTGCCTGACTACATACACTAAGTTTTTCCGTTCAAAACTTTTACGGAAAACATTTTTCTCCCTGAAATGCAAGCGTTCCTGTATATCGTCAATCACCTCAAGAGTAGCTGTTGCGGTAAGCGCCAATACCGGGACATCTGGTAATTGTTTGCGAATCTCGGCAATCCGCAGATACGACGGACGAAAATCATATCCCCATTGAGAGATACAATGAGATTCATCCACCACCAACATAGAAACTTTCAGATATTGCAACTTTGTTTGAAAGAGATCTGTCCACAAACGTTCAGGAGAGACATAAAGAAATTTGTAATCACCGAAAATACAATTTTCCATGGTGGTGATAATTTCCTGCCGGGTCATACCGGAATAAATAGCTGCCGCCTTGATTCCTGTTTTTTTCAGGTTATCCACCTGATCTTTCATCAAGGCAATTAGGGGAGTGATCACAATACAAGTACCCTCCATCGACATGGCCGGGACCTGAAAAGTAATCGATTTACCGCCCCCGGTAGGCATCAGACCAAGCGTATCTTTTCCCTGGCTAACAGAAGCAATGATATCTTCCTGCAAAGGACGAAATTGGTCATATCCCCAATATTGCTTTAATATTTCATGAAAAACGCTCATGCTATAATATTTCGTGTTCAGTCGGTTATGGTATTCCTTATCAGGAATTTATGGGTCTGATATCTTTTACCAGCAATTGAATGCTTGTATTTCCATTGTATGTATTTTCTTCTATAGTATAACAAATATCAAACGATTTGCCGGCAAGAATATGTTTACCGAAACGATGCATACCGAAAGCAATGGCAGAAATCGGCGTTTGTGTGGTATTATCCACAATATCCAATTTAATATGTTCCAGATTTTTCCCAACAACCTTGCTCATACCTGCATCTCTTACATTCCGGGTAAAGAATACCGGTTTTTGATTTTCTGATCCATAGGGATTTAACATCTTCATTTCATTGACCAACTTCTGGTTGATGTGATTCAAAGTCAATTCTATGTCGATATCCAAAGTAGGGAGCATCTGTTCGATTACCATATTTTCTTCGGCATAAGTTTCTATACGTCTTTCGAATTCGGGTAAATTTTCCTGCTTGATAGTCAAACCCGCAGCATAAGTATGTCCCCCGAAATTCTCCAGGATATCTTTACAGGATTCTATGGCTTTATAAATATCAAAACCTGTAACAGAACGTGCAGAACCGGTTATCATGCCATTTGAAAGCGTCATAACAATAGCCGGTTTATAATATTTTTCAGTCAGCCGTGAAGCCACAATTCCAATCACCCCTTTATGCCATTCCTCATTGAAAATAGTAATCGTCTTCCGGCTTTCCATATCCGGATAATTTTCAAGAAAGGCAGTAGCTTCATCTGTGATTTTCTTGTCTAATTCCCTTCTGTCGTCGTTATACTGGTCAATATTTTCACTTTTCTCCTTGGCAAAGTCCATGCTCTTGGAAAGTAAAAGCTCCACTGCTTCTTTTCCATTCATCATCCGGCCGGATGCGTTGATCCTAGGTCCGATTTTGAATACAATATCACTCATGGTAATCTCTTTTCCAGACAAACCGCAAACATCCAGGATACCCTTGATACCGTTACTCGGACTATAGTTCAATTGATTCAGTCCTGCATATGCCAGTATACGGTTTTCTCCGGTTACGGGAACAATATCAGATGCAATACTCACCACAACCAAATCCAACAAATGTCTCAAACGGGAAAAAGGAATACCATTACTGATGGTAAATGCCTGCATGAATTTGAATCCTACTCCACAGCCAGAAAGATGTTCATATGGATATTCCGAGTCTACCCTTTTGGCATCCAATACAGCAACAGCATCCGGAAGGACTTTATCGGGCATGTGATGGTCACAGATAACAAAATCAATACCTTTAGATTTGGCATACTCCACTTTTTCTACAGCCTTAATTCCACAGTCCAAAGAAATAATAAGGCTGACTCCTGTTTCTGCAGCATAATTGATTCCCTTGTATGAAATTCCATATCCTTCATCGTAACGATCAGGAATGTAATAATCCAGATTTGGGCTCCAGGCATTTTGCTCCAGGAACTTATGTACCAATGCAACAGCAGTAGTACCATCTACATCATAATCGCCATAAATCAAGATTCTCTCTTTATTTCCCAGAGCGCGATTGAGGCGGGCAACGGCTTTCGCCATATCCGGCATCAGGAACGGATCGTGTAGATTGTTCAGATTCGGACGCAAAAATTTCTGTGCTTCTTCCACAGAAGTAATTCCCCTTTGCACCAACAAAAGGCATAAGGTCGGACTAAGCCTGAGTGCTTTGACCAACTCGTCTCTTTTATGTATCTGTTCGGGTGTTGGGGGTTGATAATTCCATTTGCTGATCATTATATATCGTTTTTTTCTTTCTATCGATCCCTGATGATAATCGGTAATATATTGATTATCGGATGTTAGAACCCAAGCATATAATTATTTGGAAAGGTTCTAAATATTAATCGGTAAAGATAAAGTTTTTTTTTTGAATAATGATTATACATGCAAAGGAATGGCGTTAAAAATTTCAAATTGGCAATCTCATTTGGAGGAGGTGTGGCTAAATGACTTTCAACACATCCTGCTACAGGAAAATGGTTAATCATCTTCATTCTCCTCTTCTACCAGGGATTCTCCCAATATTTTCACAGATTCTTCCACCGGAAGCTCCTGCACGGTTTTCAATTTTCTTTCAATGGCCCGGGAACGGATACCCGCCTGATCTATCACATTGGTTGCCTCCTGTAATTTTTTCTTGGTTTTATCCAGGACAATACCAAAATTGCCGAATTCCGTTTTAACAGCACCCAGTATTTCCCAAACTTCACTCGATCTTTTCTCTATTGCCAGGGTACGGAATCCCATCTGAAGACTGCTGAGGAATGCAACTAAATTGGAAGGACCCACCACTGTAATTTTATAATCCCGCTGTAATATCTCAAATAAAGCTGTTCGCCTCAAAATTTCCGCATATAAACCCTCTGTAGGAACAAACATAATAGCAAAATCAGTGGTCACAGGCGGATTGATATACTTATCCCGGATATCTTTTGCATTTTTCTTCACTGCATTTTCAAACTGCCGGGAAGCTGTATCCATTTCGGTCTGTGTCAGATTAGGCATATTATCATAAGCATCCAACAAACGATGGTAGTCTTCTATCGGAAATTTGGAATCTATAGGTAACAACACAAAAGTATCATCCGTATTTTTGGAAGGTAATTTAATGACATATTCTACCCTTTCCTGGGTATTTTTCTTGACTGCGGCATTTGTATCATATTGTTCTGGAGACAGGATTTGTTCCAGGATATTACCCAATTGTATTTCTCCCAAAGTTCCCCTGGTTTTGACATTGGTCAGTACTTTTTTCAAATCACCCACTCCGGATGCCAGGTTCTGCATTTCTCCTAATCCCTTGTGCACTTGATCCAAGCGTTCACTGATCAACTTAAAAGACTCATTGAAACGTTTTTCTACAGAAGATTGCAATTTTTCATCAACCACCACACGCATTTCTTCTAATTTTTTCGCATTATCTTCCTGCAATTTTTGTAATTTCCCTTCAATGGTTTCCCTGATTTTATCAAAGCGGATTTCAATGGATGTAGTCAGTTCGGCTTGTTTTGCCACCAGTTTTTCAATTTTATCTTCATTAGATTGAGTCAGTTGTTGCAGGCGGTTACCGATTTCTTCCCTGTTTTCACGTAAAGATTTACCAATTTCCTCCCTATTGGAAGAAATTTCATATCTTGTAACTTGCTCTATTTTATCTAATTCTTTGGATAACTGGTCAAAACGACTCTCTAATTTTCCTGTACCGGATTTATTATGAGAAATAATTCCGAGGATAATATTCACAATTAATAATGTTAGAATAATGTACAAAAGAATTTCCATGATTGATGATTTTAGAACAGAAATGCGAATATACGCAGAATTTCAAAAAGAATATGTATTTTTGTGCTTATTTTTGACTTGCCGATGAATGCATTGAATGACGAAATAAAAAGAGCCTGTGAGGTCATGAGCAAAGGGGGTATTATACTCTATCCTACTGACACTATCTGGGGAATCGGATGTGATGCTACAAACGAAGAGGCTGTAAAAAAAGTATATGAAATCAAGAAACGGGCTGATAGTAAGTCTTTAATTATATTACTTGACACTACCGCAAAACTGGACTTTTATATAGAAAATTTTCCGGAAATAGCTCTTGATCTGATAGAACTTTCAGAAAAACCAATAACTATTGTTTATTCGGGAGCAAGAAATCTGGCAAACAATTTGATTGCATCCGATGGCAGTGCCGGAATCCGGATTACAAAAGAAGCCTTTTCGCAAGGACTCTGCCGGTATTTCAAGAGGCCGGTGGTTTCTACTTCAGCAAATATCAGCGGACAAGCTGCACCGGGAAATTTTGCCGATATAAGTCAGGAAATCCTGAATGCTGTTGACTATGTTGTTGATTACCGAAGAGATGAAAAGAAAACAGCAAGTCCGTCAAGTATTATCAAATTGGGAAAAGATGCCCAGATTCAAATTATAAGGGAATGAAGCCCGAAACACAACGAATCAAATATATTGTTTCCGATTTTTTCTTTGCAGCCCTGATGTGGTTTGCATTCAACGTTGCCCGCTTTGAAGAAGTTGCCCATCACATGGGGTTCATGAAACTCTCTTCTTACATCACTTATTTCCAGGTAATCAAAGGACAGATATTTGTCCCGATTTTCTGGTTAATTTTATCTTATTATTCCGGGTACTACAATCTGCCTTGCGGAAAATCCCGACTGGCCGAATTTTTTACTACATTTTTCACATCCGTGACCGGAACTTTATTACTTTTTTTCCTGATCGTATTGAACGATCTTCCGCAAAATTATGCCATTTACTACCGGTTATTTTTTTTCCTGTTGTTTGTGTCATTCTTTTTCACCTATATTCCACGCCTGATTATCACCCAAAGAGCGGCTAAAAAAATCCGGCAACGGGAATGGACTGTTAAAACATTGGTAATAGCCAAAGGAGAAAAAGCAGATTATATCACCCGCTTACTGGTACAACCGGTAGATGCTGTGGCTTATAGCATTGAAGGTTATGCAAATCCTGATGATCCCGGAGATTTATCGGAAATCATCCAAAACAAAAAGGTGACAGAATTAATCATTTCTATTGACAGCACGGAAGATGCCGATATTCAAAGATTACTCAATAAATTATATCGCTATAACCTGCCGGTCAAATTACCTTTGAGTAATCATAAAATATTGACAGGTGGCTTAAAAGCTAAATCTATCACCGGAGTACCTCTGGTAGATCTGTCTTCCAATAACTTCAGCGAAGCATCGAAAAACATCAAAAAAACAATTGATAAACTTACAGCTCTTCTTGTTTTGATTATCTTAAGTCCTTTATATCTCTTCCTGGCCATCCGGGTAAAGGCTGATTCGAAAGGACCGGTTATTTTCAAACAGGAAAGGATTGGATATAAGGGTAAACCTTTTATCATATATAAATTCCGGACAATGCAGAAGGATGCAGAAGCAGGTGGCCCCAGACTTTCTTCCTGGCAGGACGAACGGGTAACTCCTTTTGGCCGTTTCATGAGAAAATATCGTCTGGATGAACTTCCTCAATTCTGGAATGTTCTGAAAGGAGATATGTCGTTAGTGGGTCCACGGCCGGAGCGTCAATTTTTCATTGATCAGATCGTACAAAAAGCACCCTGGTTCTACTTATTACAAAATATCCGTCCGGGAATTACTTCCTGGGGAATGGTAAAATACGGTTATGCAAGTAATGTAGAAGAAATGGTTGAAAGAATGGGATATGACATTATTTACTACGAAAATATGTCTTTGTTTATAGATTTAAAAGTGTTGATATACACAATAAGAACTATTTTTATGGGGAGAGGAGTATAAATGATAACTAGATTGAATGATATATATATGTCGTTTCTTTCCTGGCGTGAAAGACATGTCAAAGAGAAACATTTTATATTGGTGGTAAGTTTCCTTGTGGGACTTTTCACTGCAGCTGCAGCATTGATCCTGAAATGGATTATCCATCATATCCAGCATTTGCTGACGGAAAACATGCAAACCAGTGGGGCCAATTATCTTTACTTATTATACCCTATCATTGGAATTTTGCTTGCCGGATTGTTTGTAAAATACATCCTGAAAGACGATATCAGCCATGGGGTAACTAAGATTCTGTATGCTATCTCGCAACGGAAAAGCCGTATCAAACCGCATAACACATGGAGTTCTGTTATAGCCAGTTCTGTCACTATTGGTTTCGGGGGATCTGTAGGGGCGGAAGCACCGATTGTGCTGACCGGTTCTGCTATCGGATCCAATCTCGGACGCTTTTTCAAGATGGAACAAAAAACCTTGATGCTTTTGGTAGGTTGTGGTGCTGCCGGTGCTATCGCCGGTATCTTCAAAGCTCCCATTGCCGGGTTGATTTTTACCATTGAGGTATTGATGCTTGACCTGACAATGGCTTCTGTGCTGCCCTTGCTGATCACTTCTGTTACAGCAGCTACAGTTTCCTACATCTTTACAGGGCCCAATGCTATGTTTGAATTTACCCAAACAGAGCAATTCACCATGCATCGCATCCCTTATGTATTACTATTGGGGGTCTTTTGCGGATTGGGATCCTTGTATTTTACCCGGAGTATGCGTTTTGCAGAAAAAATCTTCCGGAAAGTCGGCAACTACTGGGGAAAGTTCGCCATGGGAGGTATCATCGTGAGTTTGCTGATTTTCATTCTTCCGCCCTTGTATGGTGAAGGGTATGACACAATCGCAACATTATTATCAGGAAAATACGAGCACTGGGCCGACGGCAGCTTCTTTTATGCAGTACAAGATAAGTTCTGGGGATTCATCCTTTTCCTTGCCCTGATCTTATTGTTGAAAGTATTTGCCACCGCGGCAACAAACGGTGGTGGCGGTTGCGGGGGGATATTTGCACCTTCACTCTTTTTAGGCTGTATAATGGGTTTTGCTTTTGCTTACACACTGGATCATTTCGGTATTGGTCAATATCTTCCGATAGAGAATTTCGCTTTGATGGGAATGGCAGGAATGATGTCGGGAGTCATGCATGCTCCGCTGACCGGTGTTTTCCTGATTGCCGAACTCACAGGAGGGTATGATCTGTTTCTTCCGCTGATGATCGTTTCAATCAGTTCATATATTACAATCATCGCCTTCGAACCGCATAGTATCTATGCCATGCGTTTAGCGGAAAAAGGAGAATTGCTGACCCATCATAAAGATAAGGCTGTGCTTACCCTTTTGAATGTAAATACAGTCGTTGAAGATGATTTTAATACGGTCTCTCCCGAAATGACATTGGGAGATATGGTGAAGATCATTACACGTTCCAAAAGGAATGTTTTTCCTGTAACAGATCACAATGGAGTACTCAAAGGGATCGTTTTATTGGATGATATCAGGAATATCATGTTCCGTCCGGAATTATACGACCGGTTCAATGTTCGCAAATTTATGGTTTCCCCGCCGGCTAAAATCAATATCAACATGCCCATGGAAAAAATCATGCGGATTTTTGATGATACCAAGGCCTGGAACTTGCCGGTAATTGATGATGCCGGAAAATATCTCGGTTTTGTATCCAAGTCCAAGATATTCAATTCGTACAGGGAAGTACTGTTAGATAATTTTTCAGAGGAATAGATTATAAATTATGGAGAAAAGTGAGTTAAGAATTGTGTTTATGGGAACACCCGAGTTTGCGGTAGAAAGTCTGCAAATATTGGTGGAGAGTGGATTTAATGTGGTTGGAGTGGTGACTGTCCCTGATAAACCGGCAGGCAGAGGACAAAAACTTCAATTTTCTCCGGTAAAAATGTATGCATTGGAAAAAGGCTTACCTCTCTTACAACCGGAGAAGCTGAAAGATCCGGGATTTCTGGAAGACCTGAAAGCCTGGAATGCCGATTTACAGATAGTGGTTGCCTTCAGAATGTTACCTGAAATTGTCTGGAATATGCCTCCAATCGGGACATTCAACCTGCATGCTTCTCTCCTACCGCAATACAGGGGAGCTGCGCCTATCAACTGGGCTATTATCAATGGGGAAAAAGAAACCGGTGTCACAACTTTCTTTCTGACACATGAAATTGATACGGGAAAAATCATTTTCCGGGAAAAAATTCCGATTGAAGAACTTGATACTGCGGGTTCGGTTCATGACAAATTAATGCATTTAGGATCCTCTTTGGTCGTCAAAACAGTTGAAGCTATTATCAACAAGAAATATGCTGCTGTAGATCAGGAAAGGTTGATGCCGGTAGCTAAAATATTAAAACCGGCTCCGAAAATTTTCAAAGAGACCTGTCGTATCAATTGGGCGAAAGATGTGAAAGAAATTTACGACTTTGTACGCGGATTAAATCCATACCCTGGAGCCTGGGGAGAATTAATTATGCCTAATGGAGAAGTATTGATCCTCAAAGTTTTTGAAACACAAATCCGTTTTTTCAAGCATAGAAAACCTTTCGGACAAATAGGAACAGATGGTAAAACATTCTTGGATATTGCCGTCAGAAATGGTTATATCCGTTTGTTATCCATTCAACAAGCCGGAAAAAAAATCATGTCGGCTGAAGAATTTTTACGGGGATATCGCGGGGTCTTATAGGGGCAGAGGTTGCCTATTTATGTTCGGAAGATTTGCGCCCAACGGGCGCGTCCTAAGTAA
>JAVBMQ010000046.1:0-9344 GCA_031552335.1 Bacteroidales bacterium
GATTTATTGATCCGGATGGAAGAGATCCAGGGCAATATTTTAGTTCAATTAAAGCTGCAGCAAAGGACTTTGGAAAATACTACAATGGTTCTTCAATTATAAGAAACAAGGAGTTTAGCTCAACAATCTACTATGTTCAGGATAAAAAAGGTAAAGTTAATTATTCATATACAGTGGCAAATATGGGTTCAAGAGATGGGGCTACTCCTAGTAAACCAGCAAAAGGACAGACTGCTATTGCTAATATTCATACGCATGGAGCTTGGCTTGAAGAATATGTAGGGATGAAGTATGATTCTAAAGGAAACATAATAGAAATTGACGGAAATAATAATTATAATAACAATGATAAACAGTATGATTATAAAACAAAAACGGATGGTTATTTAGTATCTCCTGATGGCTCTTTACAAAAATATGATGTTGAAACAACAAAAGTAGATCCTATTGATACTAATATGCCAAGTGATCCTAACGATCCTGGTCGTAAAAACAATATTAATCCGGTTGATAATCCTAACTTAAAATATGTAGAGGAAGACATTAATAAAAATAAAAAGTAATGAAACAATATGTGGTGATAACTCTTTTAGTTTTTTCTTTTATGTCTTGTAGAGAAACAAAAAAAAAAGATAACGAGGAATCTAGTTTTCCCATAATAGACTCTGTTTCAGAAAAAAGAGAGAATGCTCTGTTACTAAGTGAGAAAGAATACATGTTAAAAATATTAGAGCAAGATGTTGGTAAGTATCGGTCTGTTCCACCAGATAGTGGATATGTTCCGAATGAGGAAACAGCGAAAAAAATTGCCGAAGCAGTTTGGTGGCCAATTTATGGTGAAAGAATAAATGAAGCTAAGCCATTTCAAGCATATCTTGTTTTTGATAGTATTTGGGTTGTTATGGCTGGACCAAAAGACGGATATAGCAGTACTCCACATATAGAGATAAAAAAAAGAACCGGAGAGATACTTTTTGTTATGTATTATAAATAAATACTATGGAATCATATTAGGGACTTCTTTAGCTGGTAAAATAATATGAAAGTATGAACTTCCAATTAAATTAAAGGATAAAAAAATTATAATAATAGAAGAGCCTAATGTAATAAGGATGATTGAAGAATAATTTCATTTGGATGCCTCCATTTGGATGAATATTCAAAAGATTAACGACTAAAGTTATTTTCCGTATAAAAAAGTTGTAATTGTATTGTTAGATAAAATTAAATATTGCTTCTTTGTTTTGGGCCTGTTGTCAATAAATGTTCAAGGTCAACAACATGCCCATGCCAATTTTTTCAATGCATTTTCTGAAATAGATTCAATGCTTTCCAGCAATTCCCCTGTTGAATTGAAGAAAGCTGTTTTTCTAACAGAAAATGCCTTTTATGAAAATCAAATAAACAAAGATGCTTTTGATAAAACCATCCGCGTTTACGCCTCCATCTGCAAAGGCATAATAACCTCCGGAAATATAATCTACCCGGAAAAAGATACCGAAAACGCCAGTGCCCAATGCGCCACTTTTGTTTTTATGACAGATTCCATCCCTATCCTAGCAGAAGAAGGAACTGTATTCCACACCCTCTTTGAATATAATTTTGATGATTTTGCCGAAAAAAAGGATTGGTCCAATACATTTGTATCCACTTTAATGGAAACTAAAAAAGGAAATTGCCATTCGTTACCCTATCTCTATAAGTTGATTATGGATGAAATGGGTTATGAATCATACCTGGCATTAGCACCCAATCATATCTATATCAAAGCACAAAATAAAAAGGTAGGATGGTATAATATAGAATTAACCTGTGGAGATTTTCCGACTGATGCCTGGTATGCTGCATCCGGTTATATTCATACAGATGCCATTCGCAATGGAATATACATGAAACCTTTATCGGAAAAAGAATCAGTCGCTCTCTGCTTGGTTGACTTAGCGCAAGGTTATCAGGCAAAATTTGGTATAGAAGATGGAAGTTTTATTCTGAAATGTTGTGATACGGCACTATCCCATTTCCCCGATTATATCAATGCCTTGTTGTTAAAAGTCGAAACTTTAACAGCACTACATAAACAAAAGGATCCTAATTCGGAAGAAAGCCAGCAATTATTCGCACAAATGAATGACAGTTACACTACGATTCATAAGCTGGGATACCGGAAAATGCCACAGGGAATGTATTTGAATTGGTTGAAAAGAATCGGAACAGAAGATATTGACTACAGGATGAAATCTTTATTAAAATGAGGGCAAATGAGATATCACAGAATTAAAAAATTTATCGGAATCGTTTTGTTTCTTGTTCAAACAAGTGTATTGGCACAAACACTGCCATCTATATCTACCCCACAACCTGCAGTTCCTAAAACATATATTCAATCTTATCCATATCATAATCCACAAACTCAGATTCTTGATCCCGTTGGTTCAATAAATATTCAAAAACAAAATGAGGCAATAGTGATGAGTATAAAAGAGCATCAACAACATATCAACGCGGAAATGCAAAGGCAATCAGTGATAAAAACGCTTGTAAATAATGGTTTCCCTTCTCAAATGAACCAACCGGGTACATCTTACTTTTACAGTGCTTTTAATGAAATAGACAGTATGCTGAAGCGCCAGTTACCATTGAACTTAGCCCGGGCTGTTTTTCTGACAGAAAACGCTTCTTACGAAGATTCCCTTAGTTATGAAGAATACAAGAAATTTATCAAAGATAAAGCAACATTTTGCAATACAAAGATCAGGGAAGAAAAACTGGATGCAGACAACAATATGGTCAAAAACCTGATGATTTTCAGTCTTCTAACTGATACATTGGAGATTAGATTCGGTAATAAAACTGTAACAAATTACCCTGTCCGGTATAATCTGGATGATTACCAATCAAAAATCAATTATGATAGCCATTTTGTTACCAAACTCATGTAAACCGGTATCGGCCAATGTTATTCGATGCCTTTGTATTTTTTGATTTTAGCAGAAGAAATGGGCTCTGATGTTTACTGGTCATTTTCTCCGCAACACAGTTTCGTGAAAATCAAGGATGAAAATGATGCCTGGTACAATATAGAACTTACCTGCAGGGCCATCCTTACTGATGCACATTATATGAATAATGGTTATATCAAAGCAGAAGCCTTGCGAAACAGAATATATCTGGAACCTATGGATAAAACCAATGCCATAGCGGAAATCCTGATCAGACTAGCCGGTGAATATTACAGAAAATATGGTTTTGATGATTTTTATCTGAAATGTATTGAAACTGCAGAACCATATCTCTCTAACAACCTGAATGCATTAAGATGCAGATCGGCATATGAAACAGAATTGACCTTGACCTTGGCGCAATTGCTAAGAACTCCCACTCCTGCAAATATGAAAGAAGAATATCCCGAAGCTTATAAGCATTTTGAGTTGATGTTAAGTCTATACAAACAAATCGATGCTACCGGCTATGAAGAATTACCTGCTGATTTATATGCCCGTTGGTTAGATCATGTGGCCAAAGAGAAGGAAAAGTCTCAAAAAGAAAAACAACCTGTGTTTCTACAACGAAAAGGGAAATAAGGAGACTGATTTTCTTAACAAATCTACATCCTCTTTAAAGCCAGGATATAATCCTTAGATACTATTTCCAGGCATCCTTCGGCCATATTCAATATCATCTCTCTACCCTTTTTTTGAGTGATGCGGATGCTCTCTCCAACAATAAGCATATCCTCAATAGTGGGATTCCCTTGGTTATTAACAGAGGTTGCATGTTCTCCGTTATATCCGTTACTGCACCGGGTCAAGTCATAAGCCGGAGCCAATGACCAGACTCCCTCCTTACAGATGAAACTGAAATTCTTGGCATGATCATCCTTGTTCTCAGTCAATACATTGAAAACCATACGGAGAAACATTTCATCTACTTGTTTAGGATCTTGTGTAAGGTAGCCAGTTAAGTGCAGCAGTGTTTTATATTCCAATTTGGGTTGCGCGATAGATTCATTGAGAAGTGCTCCTGCTGTGGCAATATGAAATCTGATACCATTTTCAATATCAAAGCGTTTGGTGGCAAAATACTTTCCATCCATCAGTTTAAAGTCGGGTACAGTAATTCCACATTGACGAGCTATTTCATTGTAGCGGTATTCCATTACTCCCATACCTTTGGGATCATATGTATGTCTGAATTTCACTAACCAAGACCCCTCTGCATCATAGAGTAGACATTTGGGGCGACATCCCCCTGAGTTGCCACTATTAAAGTAAAGCACTTCTTCATCCTTATCAGATTTTTCAGATAGTACATCCAATGCCATCTGCTGAAGAGCATCGAGTTTTGGAAGTGATTTTTCTTCGCCAATATATGTTTCAGGAATATAGCAAAGAGCGCCCATTCCTGATGTTCCGACAATGCTCAATCGTTGCAAAGGAGTTAGTTCACTGTCATTTACTCCTTGTTTTTTCAGCAAACGATGGAGTAAATAACGTCCATATCCATCAGGGAGACTATCTTCAAAAATACCAAAATTTCCCCAAAATGGTTCCGGTTTGGCAATGAACAGGTCTGATTTTAAAGGAAGATCAAGCGGAGATATGGAAAACCCATTAAGCAACCATTCTTTATCGTACTGGAATGCGCACAGGCGACCGTCAGGTGTCATATTGAGAGTTCCGACATTCCGGTCGTGATAAGTCACTATTAGTTTATTTACTGATTTCATTGCGACCCTTCTTTCTGTTTTTATTCCTATTAATCATTTCCAACTCTTCCATCGTACTGAATAGCGGTTCAGATAAAAGTTCTTTTATCGCTTTGGAATAGCCCAATGCTTTTGCCAATGCTACATAGGATGCCAGTGAAATGGTATGCTTTTGCTCAAACTTTGCAATAGTAGGTGTTGGGACTCCACTTAGTTCGGTGAGAGCCTCCCGTGAAAGACCTTTTTCAAGCCTGCGTTTCTGCATATTCTGAGCAAGAATTGTAAGTAAATCTTCAGGACTTTCTATATCAAAATTATAAAGTAAAGGCATACAACTGTATCTGATTAATTTGAAAATACACGTATTCGGATACAATAATATCCAAATACAAAGATAGTTCCTTTACTCAAAAAAACAAAATATGAGAAGTTATTTTTAGGACAACTACTGCAATATATGAAGATAAGAAAGTAAAAATTCTCAAAACGCCTCCCTATACTTCCCCTCTTCCCTATCCTGCAAAATACTCAGGTAACTATTATATCTCGAACGACTGATATAATGCTCTTCCACGGCAGCAACCACCGCACAACCAGGCTCCCGTTGGTGAGTACAGTTATTAAACCTGCACTTTTCCGACACTTTAAATATTTCCGGAAAATAATGAGACACCTCTGCTTCTTCCATATAAATAGTTCCGAAACCTTTAATTCCGGGAGTATCAATAATATATCCACCAAAAGGAAGTTCGAGCATTTCAGAAAAGGTAGTGGTATGCATCCCTTTGTTATGATATTCGGATATATCGCCGGTTTTTAAGTTTGCCCCAGGTAATATCCGGTTGATAACAGTTGATTTACCAACCCCTGAATGTCCGGAAAGCAAGGTTACTTTTCCCTTCAGGAGACCCTCCAGAGAAATTAAATCCTGATCATTTTTGGCCGACATTTTATAACAAGGATAACCTATATGTTCATATAGATTGATTAATCCATCCAGATATTCCAGATCTTCTTTCCTATATCTGTCTATCTTATTGAATATCAAACTAACAGGAATCCGGTATGCTTCAGCAGAAGCTAAAAAACGATCAATAAAAGTAGTAGTAGTAATCGGAAAGTTAACCGTTACAATTAAAAAGGCCTGGTCAAGATTAGCGGCAATGATATGCGACTGTTTGGAAAGATTTGAAGAACGCCGGATAATATAATTCTTCCGGTCATGAATATCAGTAATAAAAGCAGTACCCTCATTATTCTCTTCAATACAAACAGAGTCACCCACAGTGATCGGATTGGTACTTTTGATATCTTTCAAGCGAAAATTTCCTTTAATCTTACACTCAATATATCGCCCATCATCCGTTTTCACCTGGTACCAGCTACCGGTGTTCTTTACTACTAAACCATTCATTGAATTGAAAATTGAGAATTGAGAATTGAGAATTGACGCCAAGCCGAGTGCCATCAAGTTTACTTGAATGGCTGAGGCGCGAAGGAAATCAAGACCGCGAAGCGGGATTAATTGAATTTTAGACTAATTCCCATTCTCAATTCTCCATTCCCCATTAATTTACACTGTCATTATTTCTTTTTCTTTAGCCGCCAACAGATCATCCACTTTTTTGATGTATTTATCATGAATTTTCTGAAGACTGGCTTCGCTGTCTTTAGCTACATCTTCGGGTACGCCATCTTTAACAGATTTTTTTACAGCCTCAATAGCGTCTCTGCGGGCATTGCGAACACTTACCTTAGCATTTTCAGCTTCAGCTTTGGATTGTTTTGCCAATTGTTTACGTCTTTCTTCCGTCAGCGGAGGAATTCCCAAACGGATAATTTCTCCATTATTTTCCGGCGTAATACCCACATCCGAATTCATGATAGCCTTTTCAATTACATGTAACATATTTTTCTCCCAAGGCATCACCGTAATGGTCTTGGCATCAGGCGTGTTGATAGAAGCCACATTCGACAATGGAACCATACTTCCGTAATAATCAACTTTGACTCCATCCAAGATACGTGGATTAGCCTTCCCTGCACGGATATGTGCCAATGTTTCTTCCAGAAAAACAGTTGCATGTTGCATTTTGTCTTCCGCTGCTTTTTCTAATGTTTTTACGTCGACCATAATATGATTTTTTAAGTAATACGAAATAAAGTGACTATCAACTTCCGGTTTTCTTAGTTATGGACCAGTGTACCGATCTTTTCTCCGGTCAACACCTTTTTCAGGTTACCGACAGTATCCATATCAAAGACAATGATTGGGAGATTATTTTCTTTACACATAGTGGTAGCAGTAAGATCCATGACCTTCAATCCCCGTTGATAGATCTCATCATAAGTAATATTTTCAAATTTAACGGCAGAAGGATCTTTTTCCGGATCAGCAGTATAAATGCCATCTACACGGGTACCTTTCAACATGACATCGGCTTCAATCTCAATGCCACGAAGAGCAGAAGCTGTATCCGTAGTAAAAAACGGATTGCCTGTTCCTCCGGAAAGGATAGCGATATACCCGCTTTCCATGGCTTCCACGGCTTTGCTTTTTGCATATAATTCACCAATAGGTTCCATCCTTACAGCAGTAAAAACTTTGGCTTTCGCTCCGGTCTTTTCCAAGGCAGAACTCAATGCCAAACTGTTGATGACAGTGGCCAACATACCCATCTGATCACCTTTTACCCGGTCAAAACCTTTGGAAGCTCCACTCAGTCCACGGAAAATATTACCACCACCGATCACGATCCCTATCTGAATCCCCATTTGAGATATTTCATTGATTTGCAAGGCATAGTCCTGCAGACGGGATTCATCAATTCCATATTGTTTCTCTCCCATCAGGGATTCTCCACTTAACTTTAGTAGTATCCTTTTGTACATGTTTTTATTTTATATCTCGCAAATATACATGAAAAAATCGGAATTATGTACAACGGAAAGAAAGGATTTATACCTTTGCAGCCGAAAAGAAGAGAATATTCCGAATGAAATTGCAAAATGCCCGATATCATCTCATAGCTTTCATTGTAGTCTGTATCTGGGGAGTTACTTTCATCTCTACCAAAGTACTTTTAGCTGCAGGTTTATCTCCGGAAGACATCCTGTTTTACAGGTTTATTTTAGCATATATCGGTATTTGGTTTTGTGGAAAAAACCGTTTATTTGGCAAAAGTTGGCAAGATGAATTCAAATTTTTACTATTGGGGATATCCGGCGGTTCTCTTTATTTTCTGACAGAAAACCTGGCTTTGAAAATTACGCTGGCATCCAATGTAGCGCTGATTGTGTGCATAGCTCCGATTGTGACCACTATATTATCTCATTTGTTATTAAAAGAAAAACTGACCCGCAACCTGATCTGGGGTTCGCTTCTTGCATTTTTAGGAGTATCCCTTGTCGTCTTCAATGGCAATTTTATTCTGAAGATGAATCCATTGGGAGATTTTCTTTGTCTGGCGGCAGCTTTGTGCTGGGCTTTTTATACCATTATCCTCAAACAAGTAGGCAACAGGTATTCTATTCTTTTCGTTACACGTAAAGTCTTTTTTTATGGGATTGTGACGGTTTTACCGGTGTTTTGTTTCAAACCACTGACCATTGACATGGCCATTATCTCTCAAACAGAGGTATGGCTCAACCTGCTGTTTCTGGGTTTAGTGGCATCTCTGCTTTGTTTCTTCTTATGGAATCTCACAATCAAGCAATTAGGTACTATCCCAACCACTAATTATATTTACTTTGTTCCGCTCATAACATTGATTGCTTCCGCCTTGATTTTATATGAAAAAATTACGGTGGTTGCCTTACTGGGAGCCATATTCATACTAAGCGGAGTGTTTATTTCCGGCAAAAAATAAAAAATCCATTCCCTGATTTGCTAATTCGAAAAATAAATTTACTTTTGTGTTAATTTTGAGAACTTTAACATCAGCATGTAATGAATTTATTTTTAACCTCCTTATCTGTAATGTTTACTGTAACAATTTTTCTATATAAGAAAGAAATAAACAGAAAAAAAACTCCTCCTGAGATACAGACAGATCATCACCCTGTTTTATTAGAAAAGGATCAGAAGATCAAAGAATTAATGCTGCAACAAATAGAAGTTATAAAAAAGATTCTTTTATCTTATACACATCTGGAACGAGAAAAATTCCAGTTAAAAAGGAAAGAACAAGACACTTATCTGAACTATCAGAAAGATTTGGAAATGTTATTTCTTCAATTGAAAAACATATTTTTCAAACATCACAACTTCGAGTGGAAAATCTTTTTTTGCTTATTAGATGAATCGCACAATTATGCACTAAGCAAACTTTACAAAAATTATCCAGGAATGACTCCGGAACAATTCAAATTTTACAGTTTATTGCTGGCTGGATTCAACACCAAAGAAATTGCATATATCCTAAATCTTAAAACGAGCTCTATCAGAATGAGAAAAGCATTTTTGAGAAACACATTGGGCATCTCCAGCAAACATGACATTACTCAGTTTATTATGAATCAAGCAAATAAAGAACCGGAAATTACAGATGAAGAGATATTGAATATTGATTGCGCATTCTTCAAAAAATTAGATAGGATGACTTGGGAAAGGGATGTTAAAGAGTCTTCAGGAGAAGGA
>JAVBMQ010000138.1:0-35719 GCA_031552335.1 Bacteroidales bacterium
ATGCAATGGAAGTGAATCTCCCCTATTTGCTTACTTCTGCACGGGTAAATAACAAAACTGAAAACCTCAATTTTAAATGTTATATGCCGAAAGATGTGGAATTTTTTGATCTCCGGGATCCATCTGCCATGCGTACTTATGTAAGGTCCCTGTGCTTTGTTTTATCTAAAGCAATACATGATTTATTCCAGGCCAAGGTATATGTTGAGCATCCCATATCTAAGGGATATTTCTGTGATGTAGAAATGAACCGTCCGCTTACCCAGGAAGATGTGGATGCCATAAAAAAACGGATGAACGAAATTATCAAAAAGGATATTTCTTTCAGGATTATCAATGACCAGACTGAAAATATTGTGAAGATTTTTCGGGACAAAAAACTGGAAGACAAGGCCTTATTACTTGAGACTTCCGGTTCTTTGTACACTTCTTACCAGCAATTGGAAGATTATATAGATTTTTATTATGGTGCTTTGTTACCATCTTCCGGACATATTTATCTTTTTGACCTGGAATTGTTTTATGATGGTCTATTGTTACGGGTACCGTCAATGGATAAGCCCACCGAATTAAGACCATTTGTCAGACAAGAAAAAATGATGGCTGTATATCAGGAGCATTTGAAATTATTACGGGTATTAGGTTTAATGAATGTGGGAGACCTGAATCAGGCACATAAAGATGGACATACATCCGTTATTATTAAAGTGGCTGAAGCTTTACAGGAAAAAATCATCGCAAAAATGGCCGAGGCTATTGCCGAAAGACAAAGAGAAGGGTTAAAGGTTGTACTCATATCCGGACCGTCTTCTTCCGGGAAAACGACTTTTTGCAAACGACTGCAAATACAGTTAATGACTAATCTGATCAGCCCGGAGAGTATTTCTTTAGACGATTATTATGTTAATCGTTCTGAGACACCGCTCACCGAAACCGGCGATTATGATTTTGAGTCGCTTTATGCAATTGATCTTCCCAAGTTTAATGAAGATCTGAAGAAAATTATGAATGGGGAAGAAATTCCTTTGCCAACTTATGATTTCACACAAGGAAAACGTATCTACCGGGGAAATACAGTCCGTCTGAAAGAAAATTCCGTACTGATTATGGAAGGAATCCATGCGCTGAATCCGGACCTGTTACCTGAAATTTCCACAGAACAAACATTCAAAATATATGTTTCTGCCTTGACAACCATCTCTTTAGATGACCACAACTGGATTCCGACAACCGACAACCGCTTGATACGAAGAATTGTCCGGGATTTCCAATTTCGCAAATACTCAGCCAAAGATACCATTGCCCGGTGGCCCAGTGTACGTGCAGGAGAAGATAAATGGATATTCCCTTATCAGGAAAATGCAGATGCTATGTTTAATTCAGCTATGTTGTACGAACTGGCTGCTTTAAAAAGACAAGCAGAAAATATCCTATCAGAAGTACAACCCCGGGATCCGGAATTTGCAGAAGCTTACCGATTGTTAAAATTCCTGGGATTTTTTACCCATATAGATGTGGAAGAATTGCCGGATACATCTCTGTTGAGGGAATTTATAGGGGGGAGTAGTTTCAGGTATTGATAAAATTCATTACTTTTTTAATAGGACACGAATTGAACGAATCAAACGAATCAGAACGAATTTTAAAATATATTTGTTCTGATTCGTTTGATTCGTGTCCTATTAAAATATCTCATTTGATAAACTTCCCAATATAGGGCATCTTAGGGCATCTCTTTCAAATGAATATCCTTCTTTAACATAACAGCAATATATATACACAACAAGAATGTACGGAATACCAACCTTAGTACAAGATTATCTATTTCCACATATACGCTGATTGCATATAACAACATCGCTAATCCAAAATACAGGAAGAAAGAACGAAGATCATATTCAACCGGATATATCTTTTGTCCCATAAAATAAGAAATCAACATAATCGTCAGATAGCCGGTAAATGAAGCCCAGGCGCAAGCCATATATCCCCAATAAGGGATAAAAATAATATTGAAAAGCACTATAATAATACAGCCAATGATAGAAAAAACGGCGCCCCACTTTGTTTTATTAGTGAGTTTATACCAAACTGATAAATTGAAGAAAATACCAAAAAACAATTCTCCCAGAAGGATAATCGGAACTACCGGCAAACCTTCATAATATACCGGAGGAAAGAAGAATTTTATAATATCAATATAAAAACAGACTCCCAAAAAGATAAACAAACCGAAAATGATAAAATATTTCATGGCACTGGCATAAGCTTTCGTATTATCTGCACCTGATTGTTTAGAAAAAATAAACGGTTCATATGCATATCGGAAAGCCTGGATAAACATGATCATGATAACTCCCAGTTTAAAACAAGCAGTATAAACGCCCAATTGATCGAAAGAATCGCCTTCTCCGGCATACCTCCAGGGAAAAATAAGTTTATCAATGGTTTGACTCATCATTCCTGCAATCCCTAACACCAATAAAGGCAATGAATAATGTAGCATCTTTTTGAATAAGGGTTTATTAAATCTATATTTAAATCCCGTCAATTCTGTCAGCAAGAAACAGGTTTGTATAAATGTAGCCAGCAGATTGGATACAAATATATAGCCTACCTGGTATCCCGGATCATAAAACCAGGCAATCAAACCGGGCGAGTGCTTATGCATATAAGGACAAACGACCAAAAAGAATAAACAGAAGATGATATAAAGGATAATATAAAGCATTTTCAACGCAGCAAACTTTATGGGTCGCTGTTTGAATCTTAAAAAGGCAAAAGGAATACAGCTGAATGAATCCATGCAAAGCACCAACAACATCATAAATACATATGAAGGATAAATTTGGTATTTTGTCGTACTTTCCGCAATCAAATCTGTGACCGGCCGGATAAAAATGGTAATGGTAATAAAAAATAAGGCAACCACAGTGCCTACTCCAATCAGTGTAGTAGAATATACTGTTAATGGATCATATTCGTCTTTTTTGTTGGCAAACCGAAACAAACCGGTCTCCATCCCAAAAGTCAGGATAACAACAACCATTGCTGTATAGGCATATATATATGACATAATCCCATATTCTCCGGGAGTAGCCAATGTATAGGCAAACAGAGGTGTTAGCAACCAGTTGAGCATCTTTCCCAAGATACTACTAAGACCATATATCGCAGTATCCTTAGCCAAAGATTTCATTCCACCCGCCATATCCTGTGTTTAATTATTTACGTAGAAGCTATTGGCAATATACAATGCCGTTTTTTCTATGACAGGAGGGTAAGTGATAGAGACATAAAGGTTACTTTTTGTCGATTGATTCATCAATAAAATAACCAATACTCCTTCCCTATTATATTTACCTATAGCATAACATCCCTGAAATCCATTCAATTCTATGGTCTCAGCACTGCTTAGATTTCGGTAACCCAACAATTCTGCATGGTTAGTCAATGCTGTTGTCATATTATCCAGATTAAGTCCAGGAAGGGAAAAAGGACTGATGGTAACCATTATTTCATTATCATGTGCTGCAAACAAATCTGCATTGTTAGTTATGATCTTAAAACCTTCAGGAACAGCCATGCCGATATTCAATGATTTGGAGACTATATCCTTCATTTGTGCACTCAAATTTTCTGCCTGAAAAGCAAAAAACAGCACAAGAAGCAACATCCAACCAATTGTTTTTTTCATCACTGTTTTGTTTAATAGAAAGTACAAAGATACAGGATTATTTCCTGTTTTCAAAACAAATAGCCCTGTCGTTCAATCCTGTCTCTTCCCAAATGGGTATAGGCTAAAGTAGTAGCTTCCCTCCCACGGGGAGTACGTTTAAGGAATCCTTCTTTGATCAGGAAGGGTTCGTAAACTTCTTCGATAGTTCCCGGATCTTCTCCCAGTGCAGTTGCAATGGTAGTCAGTCCTACCGGTCCGCCTCCAAATTTATCAATAATAGTACACAATATCTTATTATCGATCTCATCCAAGCCGTATTTATCAATATTCAAAGCTTCTAAAGAAAAACAAGCAATGGCTTTATCTATAGAACCGGATCCTTTGACCTGGGCAAAGTCACGCACCCGTCTCAATAAGGCGTTGGCAATACGAGGCGTTCCCCGGCTACGGGAAGCAATTTCCAATGCGGCACTATCCGAACAGGGAACATTCAGAATACCGGCCGAACGTTTGACAATACCGGCCAAAGTATTCATATCATAATATTCCAGGTGCATATTGATGCCGAAACGGGCACGTAAGGGGGATGTAAGCAAACCGCTGCGCGTAGTAGCTCCCACCAGCGTAAACGGCGCCAGTTCTATTTGAATGGAACGGGCGCTCGGACCTTTATCTATCATGATATCAATCCGGTAATCTTCCATCGCTGAATAAAGGTATTCCTCAACAATCGGACTCAAGCGGTGAATTTCATCAATAAAAAGCACATCATTCTTATCTAATGAAGTCAACACTCCGGCTAAATCACCAGGCTTATCCAACACCGGACCTGAAGTAATCTTAAATCCCACACCCAACTCATTGGCAATAATATTGGAAAGTGTTGTCTTTCCCAAACCCGGAGGTCCATGTAGCAACACATGATCCAAGGCTTCCGAACGCATCCTGGCAGCCATAACAAAGACTTTCAGGTTTTCTACGATCTTATCCTGTCCGTTGAATGTCTGGAATGTTAACGGACGGAGTGCATTTTCAAACTCACGTTCCTTCTCGTTAACCGATTGATTTCTTATGTTGAAGTTTTCTTCCATTTTCAAATTTTGTGTCCGTATGCCAAATCTCCGGCATCTCCCAATCCGGGTACAATATACGCATTTTCATCCAGATCCGGATCAATGGCGGCTGTCCAAACAGTTGTTTTTTCCGGAGGGAAAAATTCACTCACTGCTTCAATCGCATATTTACTTGAAATAATGGCTGCAATATGAAGCGCAGCAGGTTCTCCTTTTGATAATAAGGCTTTGTATGCCAGTTCAAGCGAACTTCCAGTGGCCAGCATCGGATCTACAAGAATCAGGGTCTTCCCCGCAATAGAAGGGGAAGATAAATATTCTACATGAATATCAAACGAAGCATGATTTTCTTTGTATTTTCTGTATGCCGAAACAAAAGCGCTGTCGGCTCTGTCGAATATTTCAAGGAAACCCTGGTGAAATGGAATTCCTGCCCGGAGAACTGTGGCTAATATGATCTGATCAGACACATAAAAAGAAGGTGCAATACCCAAAGGAGTCTGCACTTTCTGAGGAGTATAATGCAACGTTTTACTTATTTCATAGGCCATGATCCCTCCGATCCGTTCTATATTTTTACGAAAACGCAAGGGGTCTCCATGTATTTGTACGTCTCTGATTTCCGATATAAAATGGTTTAACGCAGAGTTTTGTTCCGATAAGTTGTGAATTTCCATCCGTCCTGCTTAAAATTTCGTCAAAGATAATTCTTTTTCCAAAGAAATCCCATACAAAAAACTCTCCACAAAAATATGATACCATGGATTACGGTCAATTCCTTCCAGGTTGGAATTATGCCAGAGCATGGTAAAATCTCCTCCTGAGAGCACACATGCATCAGCAAGGTGTTTAATTTTCTGCAGGGCATCTTCCGGAGACATATGCAGGTATGAAATCAGGGTTGCGTCCATCAGGATCGTGGGACGAATCAACAGGGATGTTGCTTCATCTGATTGTATATCATAAAAATAAAAAGGAATGCACGTTCCTGCGCGAAAGCCGGGATGGGAGGCATAAGCCAACGTGAAATCTTCTGAAAAATCCAGATTATTTAGTATCTGAAAAGTATCAGGCACTTGCATTCGCAAGAAATGTTGCCGGTTTCTTTTGATATCACATCTGAGTATTTTCTCCAGTTTTTCCTTTTCTTTTTTGATAAATTTAGAATTGAAAGAAGCCCGGAAAGAGGGATGCAAACCGAAACGGACATCATACAGAGAATGAAGGAATCGATAAAATCTGCGCCGTGGATAAATGGTATACCTGTCATGTTTTCCATACGGACCTACATGTACAAAGAAAAAATAGTCTTTTTCGTATTGATGATGCAATGTCTTGATATGCTGCAATGCTTTCATATATGGGTCTGGCCGCAAATGCAACTGTACCAGCATCCTATCTGTAAAAAGAGAGAAGTTGCCTCTTAGTAAATCCTTTACTCCTCCGGCCAGGTTATATAACAGACTTTTATTCCTGTACTTAAAAGGATGATCAATATCAAAGGTGGAAATGAAACGGAAAGAACGGGGTAAAAAATCCAAGTGATATTTTTTTCCCGATAAAGTTTTTTTCAGTTGATGCGCCCAACGATCTACTACCGGAATTTCCAGGAAATTTTCCTGACAGGCTAAACTACTTTCGGCAGGAAAACGCCCGTACAGATCTTTTTCCGGTCGCCCGTATTCTTCATACCTGCTTAAAAGATAAAAAGAAGCAGCAAAAATATCGAAGGGAATATCTCCTTGAGATTGCAGGAAAAAACAGGGCAAATCATCCCAAGTTCCCATATTGATTTCGTGCACAGACCATCCGGATTCTGTAAGGAGCGGATGCGGATATATCCATATCCCTTTGCCCATATTTGTATTGGAATAATTAACATAGCCTCCCGGGGAGTGCATATACTGATCGGGGTCAGTTGTCAACACAACATCCGTACCCAGTATATTATTGAAAATGTGCCGGATAACATACTCTGTGCGGGTATTGACATGCGGGGTATAAACCGTTAGCATAAATCGTTTTTTTCTTTGCAAAAATAAGAAATTAAAGAGAAAATATGAAATCTGAAAAGATTAAAAACAATTAAGGAAATTTTTCTCTAATAAAATTTTTATTTCAGAATAATGTTGTAATTTTGTAGCGCTTTTTTTAGAGCATAATCTTATCAAAAAATCGATTAGAGAGATAAATCAAATATAAATTCAGTAAATTTTCAAGCAAAATGGCAAAATTAGATTTGAGCAAGTATGGTATTAGCAGCAATATCGAAATTGTGCACAACCCTACTTATGAACAGCTTTTCCAGGCTGAAATGGATCCTGCAAACCAAGGATTCGAAAAAGGAGAATTGACAACAACAGGCGCTGTTTCTGTAAAAACAGGTGTTTTCACAGGACGTTCTCCTAAAGACCGTTACATTGTTAAAGATGCAACTACTGAAAATACAATCTGGTGGGACGGAACAATCAACAAACCGGTTGACACTAAAGTTTGGGATCACTGCAAGGCTCTGTCTTTGAAACAATTGAATACTGCTAAAAAACTTTATGTAGTGGATACATATTGCGGAACTAACGCTGATACCCGTATGAAAGTACGTTTTATCGTGGAAGTTGCATGGCAGGCTCACTTTGTGACTAACATGTTCATCCGTCCTTCTTTATATGAATTGGAAAACTACGGCGAACCTGATTTCGTAGTATTCAACTCTTCAAAAACTACTAATCCCCAGTGGAAAGAACAAAACCTGAACTCTGAAGTTTATGTAATGTTCAACCTGACTACTAAAGAACAAATCATTGGTGGTACCTGGTATGGTGGTGAAATGAAAAAAGGTATGTTCGCCATGATGAACTACTACCTGCCGTTGAAAGGTATGGCTTCTATGCACTGCTCTGCCAACGTAGGCGAAAAAGGTGATGTTGCTATCTTCTTCGGTCTTTCAGGAACCGGCAAAACAACTTTGTCGGCCGACCCGAAACGTTATTTGATCGGTGACGACGAACATGGTTGGGACAACAATGGTGTATTCAACTACGAAGGTGGTTGCTATGCTAAAGTAATCGACCTGAGCGAAGAAAAAGAACCGGATATCTGGAGAGCTATCAAACGTGATGCTTTGTTGGAAAACGTAGTTGTAGAAAACGGAACTCCTAACTATGCTGATGGTTCCATCACAGAAAAAACCCGTGTTTCTTATCCGATCTATCATATCAATAAAATCGTGCTTCCTTCTAAAGCTGGTCATGCAAGCAAGATCGTTTATCTTTCTGCTGATGCTTTCGGAGTATTGCCTCCTGTTTCTATCTTAGATGAAAACCAGGCTCAATATCACTTCCTTTGCGGTTACACTTCCAAATTAGCCGGAACTGAACGTGGTATTACAGAACCGCTTCCTTCTTTCTCTCCTGCTTTCGGTGAAGCTTTCTTGACTTTGCACCCAACTATGTATGCAAAAACGTTGGTTGGCAAAATGAAAGAACACGGAGCTAAAGCTTATTTGGTGAATACAGGTTGGAACGGAACCGGAAAACGTATTTCGTTGAAAGATACCCGTGCGATCATCGATGCTATCATCGACGGTTCTATCGAAAAAGCAGAAAGAGTAAATATTCCGGTATTGAACCTGACTGTTCCTAAAAAATTAAACAATGTTTCTGACATCCTTGACCCACGTACTACTTATGCAAATGTAAGTGACTGGGAAACTAAAGCTAAATCTTTGGCTGCCAAGTATATCAAGAACTTCGAACAATATTGCGACAACGATGATGCTAAAAAATTAATTGCATCTGGTCCGCAAATCTAATTTTGTTTATTCTACGGCTTGAATTTTAACACTTCAGGCTGATAAAAGGATACAAATATGTTAAAAATGGGCGAAAAATAACTTTTCGCCCATTTTTTATAGATTTATTGAAATTTATTACAATATTTTACATACCTTTGTAGCCTTATTCGCGTTATATCAAAGAATGAGAAAATTACTTTATATATCATTTTTATTTTTCACCTTGTTCTTTTCTTGCAAGAACAAAGACGTGTATGTTGTTACATGCCATCTGCAAAACCTTACAGACTCTCTGGTATTTGTTTCCAACGAAAATTCCGGCTATATAGATACGATTGTCTGCAAAAACGGACGATTCAACATGGAAGGGAGTTCTGACTCTTTGTCTCATTTCTCCCTATATCTCCAAAGCACCGGTACCTGGCTGGATGTTTGGGCTAAAAATAAAGAAAAGATATCTATATCCGGCGATGCAAAGTATCCTGAATTGATCGAAGTCAGAGGAAATGCGGCCAACGATAAATTGTCTGAATTCAAATCGGCCAACCGGGCGCTGATTCAGGAAAAAGCAAATCTTTCACTTCAAAAGGAAGAAACCGCTTCGGACAGTTTAAACGGAAGTCTGGACGATGCAAGTTATGCTTCTAAAATATCCAATATCAATCACCAACTAAGAGAGAAAGCAGAAAATTTTGTCAGAAAGAATCCTACTGAACCTGCATCTGTCATCTTGTTGCGTGATTATTTGATTGACCGGGAAGATGTCAACAAAATTCATGACTATCTTTCTCTGATACAGCATCCTGCTAATAGCATGTTTATATACAAACAATTGGATAATCTTTATCAAAAAATGCAGGCAACTACCATCGGTTCCCCTGCTCCTTCTTTTGAAATAGTAGATATTCAGAATGATACAGCAAAATTGCAGGACTTCAAAGGAAAATATCTGCTATTGACGTTCGCCGCCTCCTGGTGTGATGTTTGCAGAGAAGACAACAAAGAACTGGTAGATATCTATAACAAATTCAAAAACAAAGGCATACGGATATTTACAGTCTCTTTCGATGAAAATAAGAAAGACTGGCAAAAAGCAGCCAAAGAAGATAAAATAGAATGGAGACAAGCAATCGACACCCATGGATGGGGAGCTGAAATGCTTGATCTATATAATATCACCAGCATTCCCTCTAATTTCCTGATTGACGAAAACGGGGTAATTGTAGGAAAAAACTTATTCGGAGAAGACTTAGAGAAGACGCTGGAGGAAAAATTACGAATTACGAATTAGGAATTACGAGTTCTTTAATTCTCAATTCTCAATTCCTAATTCGTAATTCGTAATTAAAAAAACGCCAATAATTTTAACTATATCAAAATCTTATGTTACAAAAAACGTATGCTGCCGCCTTGCAGGGTATCCATGCAACCCTGATTACCATCGAAGTCAATTATTCTAAAGGAGTGGGGTTTTATATGGTCGGTTTGCCGGATGCAAGTGTCCGGGAGGCGCACGACCGTATTCGTTCAGCTCTGAAAGTAAATCATTACAAATTTCCAACCGGTCACATCCTTGTAAACATGGCCCCTGCCGATATTAAAAAAGAGGGAGCTGCTTTCGACTTGCCTTTGGCTATCGGGGTTTTAGGGGCAGCAGAAGCGATCAACACAAATCAGATAACTGATTATATGTTGATGGGAGAATTGTCGTTAGATGGAAATCTGCAAGCTATCCGGGGCGTCCTCCCGATTGCAATCAAAGCCAGAGAAGCAGGATTCAAAGGATTGATTCTTCCAAAGGCAAATGCCCGGGAGGCTGCTGTTGTTGATGGTCTGGAAGTATATGGGGTTGAAACAATCAAGGACGTGATCGAGTTCTTTAATCAAAAGAAAACAATTGCCCAGACTATCGTAAATACAAATGAAGAATTTTACAGAAGTCAATCGACTTTTGAATTTGATTTTTCTGATGTCAAAGGACAGGAAAATGTGAAACGGGCAATGGAGGTTGCTTGCAGTGGAGGCCACAATCTGATCCTTGTCGGTCCTCCGGGAGCCGGCAAGAGCATGCTGGCCAAAAGGATTCCCTCAATTTTACCTCCCTTAAGTTTACAGGAAAGTCTTGAAACAACAAAAATACATTCGGTTGCCGGAAAGATCAACAATCATACATCTCTGATTTCTTCACGCCCTTTCCGTAGTCCGCATCATTCTATTTCTATGGCTGCCATGGTAGGTGGAGGTTCTTATCCACAACCCGGAGAAATCAGTCTGGCTCACAACGGAGTACTATTCTTAGATGAAATCGCTGAATTCTCACGTGCAGTGCTGGAAGTAATGAGGCAACCTTTGGAAGACCGGAATATTGTCATTTCAAGAGCTAAATTCAGTATTGAATATCCGGCCGGGTTTATGCTTGTAGCATCAATGAACCCTTGTCCTTGCGGATTTCATAACCATCCTGACCGGGATTGCGTATGTAGTCCGGGACAAGTACTAAAATATCTGAATCGGATCTCCGGTCCCTTATTGGACAGAATTGATATACAAGTAGAAATTGTTCCTGTTCCTTTTGAAAAGATTTCCGACATCCGGCCTGCCGAATCAAGCATAGAGATCCGGGAAAGAGTACTCCGGGCCCGCGCTATCCAGGAAAAAAGATTTGCTGCAGAAGCCGGTATTTATTGTAATGCACAGATGTACACCAGACTATTGCATAAATATGCACAACCTGATACCGCAGGGTTGGCATTATTAAAGAATGCCATGACCCGTCTCAATCTATCTGCCAGAGCTTATGACCGTATCTTACGGGTAGCGCGAACGATTGCCGACCTGGAAGGAGAAGAAAAAGTTTTATCACATCACCTGAGTGAAGCAATCAGCTATAGAAATTTAGACCGGGAGAATTGGAGTTCTTCACGGGGATTCTGACAAAAACTATTTTTTAACACAGAGTGTTAAAAAATATATCAAAAACAAGGCTCCTATAAATAACCTGTATTTTAACTATATTGACAATACTTTTAATCATTTTGAATGAATTCTAAACCTCCATTTAAATGAATGGCACTAAATTTGCAACTGTATAAATGAATACTAATTTATAAATAATGACATGAAAAGCAAAATTACTTTACTTACATCTTTGTTGCTGATATTGTATTTCTCGGCTTTTGCCGGAGAAGTAAATATTACAGGAAAGCAAACTGCTGCAAGTTATTCGGAATCAACCATTACCATTCAGGACAATTCAGAATTGCATTTGACTTCTACGACTCCGTTAACCAATAGTACGGTTGACCTGACTACAGAAGATTCGTGGTTATATTTCGAAAATCTTACTCCTTCTGAAGTTGTGAACAATTGGTTGCAATATGTAACGGTAAATGGTGTGGCTGCGAAGAAAAATACCAATGTAAAAGTGGCTATTTATATCCAGGGAGCCGTTGTCATCCCTCATGCATCATCATTCCAACCTCTGGAAGTTTTTACAGAACAGAATTTTGAGGGCACCTCTAAAAAATATGGAGTGGCTTACCATAAAACCTTGGGAGATATGAGCGGCAAAATCCGTTCTTTCAAGTTAAAAAAAGGATATATGGTCACTCTTGCTACCGGAAGTAATGGTAGTGGATATAGCCGGGTTTTCATTGCCGACACAAAAGATGTGGAATTTGCAGTAATGCCGCCGGAATTGGATGAATCTATCGTTTTCATGCGTGTATTTAACTGGGATTGGGTTTCAAAAAAAGGTTGGTGCGGAACCGGCGCTGGCGGACGCACTGATGGAGAAAAGACCAAAAGCACCTGGTTTTACACCTGGAGTGCCGATAACTATTCAACCGACAACATAGAATATGTTCCTATCAGGCAAAAAGCCGGGTGGCCCGGTTACGATCAAATCAATGCTTTAAATGAAGTTACTCACGTTTTGGGATACAATGAACCTGACCATGCAGAACAATCTAACCTTACGGTAGATCAGGCAATCGCAGACTGGCCTCGCATTTATGAATCCGGATTGAGAGTGGGTTCTCCGGCTACTACCGATTTTAACTGGCTGTATTCTTTCATGGATAAATGTAAAGCGCTCAACTATCGCGTTGACTATGTAGTAGTACATGCTTATTGGGGTGGAAAATCTCCTCAAAACTGGTATAATGACTTAAAAAGGGTATACGAGCGTACCGGACGACCAATCTGGATCAAAGAATGGAACAATGGTGCAAACTGGACGACTGAAGGCGGGTGGAACACCAGAGCATATAACGAACAGAATGCAACCAAACAATACAATGACCTAAAAGGTATTTTACAAGTAATGGATACTGCCTCTTTCATCGAAAGATATTCTATCTATAACTGGGTAGAAGATTGCCGGGCTATCTTGCTTAATGGTAGCTTCACCAAAGCAGGAGAATATTATCGGGATAATCATTCTGTTATGGCCTATAAACCTGCATACGAAGTGATCTCAACCTGGATCAACAAGGATCCGAAAATTACTTCTTCCAGCATGAACACGACTCGTACCACATTTACGATCAATGTATCCAATCCTAACGGCCTGTTATCTACAGCGCTTCTTCTGGAAAAGAAAGCAGAAGGAGAAGGATATCAGCTTGTAGATTCTATTTTGGATGTAACTAAAACAAGATTAGAGATCGATGTTCCGGAAGATGCGAAAGGAAGGACTGCTTACCGTATCAGGTATTTCTGTAAAGATGGTAAATATACCAATTATACCAGTGAAGTTGGATATGGATTTACTCCTGCAAGCGAAATTATCAGCGAAAACTACACTTTCGGCAACAATGATTGGAATCCTTTGTATTTCAGCCAAAAACCGGAAGTAGCTCCAATTGCTATTGTTGGTCCTCCAACAGGAAATAACAGTAGTACTTTTACTACACAAAGAATCAATTCCCTGTCTACTTCAGGATTCACATTCCGTTATTACCCATGGACTTACCAATCTTCCACTACATTTAAGGCTGATGAAACATCATCTTTCTTTATACATCCGGAGGGAACTTTCAATTGGGGTGGATTAAAAGCGGTTTGCCAGTCTATCAGTTCTATCAATGGCACATGGAAAACAATCACTTTCCCGGAAGCTTTTGAAGAAGTTCCTGTGGTGTTTGCAACACAATGTTCTGCAATCAATTCAACACCTACATCCATTCGTATCAAAAATGTAACCAAAGAAGGTTTTGATATCATCATCAAAAAAGAGGCTACTGTGACAACAACCGTTTCCAACGAAAAGGTTTCTTATATTGCAGTAACTCCCGGTACCGGTGTGGTTAATAATCATCCGGTAACTGTAGGAACGGTTAACAGTGTAGGAACATCTGGTATCAGAGCTTCTACCGTTGATTGGAACGCTTCATTAACAAACCCGGCTTTCTTCTCCAACATACAAACTACAACTGACGAGAGGGGTACTGAAATTCGTCTCAGATCTATTACAGGAGACAAAGCGCTGATCTATTTACAACCGGATAATTCTGACAAAAAGGCTGTAAGTGCAACGACAGAAACTGCAGGATGGATGGTAATCGACCTCGGCAAATTCATGGGAACCAAAGAAATAAATATTAACAATAACGATTTCTGCGTATATCCCAATCCTGCTGTCGATTATATCTATTTTAACAATCCGGATGGAATCAAATTCCGGGGAGAAATATACAATATGTTCGGACAAATTGTAAAAAGTTTTGTTACCGAAAGTAATTGCACTGGTGTTGCAGAACTTTCTTCCGGTTATTACATGGTCAAAATCGGCAACAATACGGCTAAATTCTTGAAAAAATAACAGTTATTTTTGAGTTAAGAGTTAAAATTTAAGAGTTAAGAGTTGCACCAAAGAAATGTGCAACTCTTAACTTTTTCAACACTATCTCTTTTTGAATCGTCTTATTACTTTTTAGAATCATCTTATTAAGGGAATGAATACCCCTCATAATAGGTGAGAGAGTCTGGTATTTTAATTCGTAATTCGTAATTCGTAATTCGTAATTTGTAATTCGTAATTCGTAATTCGTAATTCTAAGAAAATCTCCCTGAAATTTGAGAAATATCAAACTTCCCGTCAATATTCTGGATATCAATTTTCCCGTGCAGGATATCAAAAAAGAAGTCTTTGATTTTATTAAATGTCAATGAAACAGGTTCTCCTTTTGCATCAACTCCCATATCATATGTTTTTAGCAATTGAGACCCTAAACTGGCAGCCGTAAGCAGAAAATGATTTTGAAACTTATCCATATCCAATAAGTCTGCTGCCAATACTTTGCCTATCACAGTATAACTACGCAAGGTTTTTTGCACATTTTCATCAGACAGGGTTGTCTTCACTTCATCGGCATCGATATCCATTTCTACTTTACCGGAATTGGTTGCCTGAGGAAGTCCTTTATAAAGAGACCCAAGGTCAGCCAAACTAAGGTTATAAAATCTGGTACCGGGTATGGTTATGATTTTTTCTATGGAAAAAGCGCTGGGCAACAACAAACTTACCATTTGAGATGCCTTGACTGAAGGTGCATTGAAAGTACCGGCAACCGAATTGGTAAGATCAATATTCTGAGTAGCAAACACCCCTCCTATCACTACGCAGTTCTCCAGGATTATCTCATCTGCATAGATACTTCCTGCTACAAAAGCATTGTACAGGGTAATTGTCTTGGCATTGATATCAGAATAAAACATCAGGTTACAGTTCTGCGCCCTCGAAACAACAGAGTTGGCGGAACCAACAGCCTTCCTGAAAGAAATATTTCCCTTGGCTTCACTGTTTACATATAATTCGAGATGGGTAAAAACAGCGCCATGAATTTCCGAATCCCCTTGTTGTATTTCAAGTTTGTGGGCATAAACCGGCCCTTCTATAATGGTATTTCCCTGAATAGTCACAGTTCTGTTCAATTCTGCAATTTTTTCAGGTAAAATAGAACCTTTGACTAAATTATCTTTCAACTGCACATTATTTTCATTGAATCGAAGCTCTTTTAATTCTTTCATGATTGTATTTTTAGGCATTTATTTAACTTCTGATAATACTTATAGCATTGAAATCCGCTATTTGACGAATCATTTCTTTTACCCTCGCAGAATGAGGATCGGCCGCCGGATACGATTTATTCAATTCGGCATTAAAGTATAATGCCAGATTGTCATTGTATTCTTTGGTCATCGACTTTCCTCCTGATTTCGAAAATAAGGTCATCAGGATATTTTTTTTTGAACGATCTTTCAATGGAAGTAAGTCTTCCGGCACATGCAATGCCTGATCAATCCGCTTATCTTCATTTTTTGTTTCCAGATAACATACCGATATATATTTTGAACCGGCAGTATTTTCTGTTATCATACTCTGTTGAATGGTATGATTCAGCATTTTTTGTTGCCATAAAAATTGCTTTGCCTTATTTAAAGTGTCAAAAGCTCTTTTTTTAGCAACGGAAGCGCTGATCTTGGATTGAAGTTCGCCGCTTTCTGCTCCGAAAACAGAAACAGTGCTTACCAGGTCATTTCCTGACAGACGTATCTTTTGATTATCAGTTTCTTTTTTAAATAGGAACGTGGGTTTATCCAATTCAAATACCCGGTTAGATAATTCATGATTCAAATCAGTAAATATTTTCACATACCGACCGGTTATCCGGTTGTAATCAACCCCCATCTGCTCTTTCTTGGCAAGTACCGACTGACTTAATTCCCGCAGATGCATCAAATGCGCATCAATACCCTGAGACAGTTCCGCAATCTGCTGACTGATCTCTGAACGGATCAACCCAAAGAAACCTCCGATAATCGTACTGGCTATCTTCTTTGAATTTTTATCAATAGAGGCAACGTGGGCTGCCTTGGTTGCCACAACAGATGTTGTAAGCGCATTCACATGGTTATTACAGGTATCAACACTGGAATCAAAAGGATTGGTATCCACATGAATGTTCACATGAACGGGTACATGTTCCGTGTAGCTCACAGTCACTGACCTTGTTCCTCCGCTTTGAGATGCCGGATAGGAAACCGATGTGGTCTTTGATCCGTGAACCGTAATTGTTTCGCTATATCTTTTAGTATAACTCATCTTCTGATCATTTAAATAGATTGATAACTATTGGATTGAAACAACTGCATAGTCATGTCTTTGACACGTTGAGATTTAGAAGATGCGGAAATTAGTTTTCCAAACTCAGTCCGGATTTCCTGTACCGGCTGTGCCTGCTTTCCCCAATGTATGTGAGGCAACTGATTATAGACGGTATTTTCAATAGCTGATTTTGACAGATTACCGAGTCCTGATTCCGGAACAAAGACTTCAATGTTCTTGTGTTCCGAATAGTCTCTGTTACATTCAGTAATAAGCAATGGAATATAAATAGTTGCCGTTTCCCTGTATCTGCCATCTTTAATCAATATCTGATCAGTTAACTTTTTCTGACCATTCATTTCAAAAAGAAAACTCCTCATGGATTTGATCACATTCAATCCCCTGTGTTTTACATTGGAGGCTACAATTGCCTGACTGGCAGAAAGGGATTCCAGTTGTGTAACAGGCACAGTTGCCGTAAGATATTTGGTACGGTTAGAAACCTTATCAATCTCTTTAACAGCAAAATCAATGGTTGGTTTGTCCAATTCAAAAACTCTTTGTTTGAGATTGGCATTGAGACCGTTAAATAATTTGATATATCTTTTGGCAATCATGTTATAATCCCGCTCCATACGGTTCTTAATACCCAGCAAGGCATTTTTTTGCTGCACCAACTGCATCAGATGGGAATCAACCTCACTTTGAAGTTTTGCCATTTTTTGAGATATCTGAGAACGGATCAGAGAATAAAATCCTCTGTTTACATTACTACAAACATGATCTGCAGCCTTTTCTTCTGCGATTACTACGGCTGTTTGCATCGCGACAACCGCACCGGTAGTGGCGTCCACATGACGTGAAACAGTGCTCATTTTCTGAGCCATCGGTTCGGTATCTACTGTATAATTAAATGTTGCTGACATAATACTGAATTTCAAATGAGGTTATTGATTTTTGTCATCATCATCCGATTCATCATCATCCGAATCTTCATCGTCCAAATCATCATCCAGTTCATCCAATTCATCATCAAAGGAATCATCATCGTCGTCAAAGTCATCTTCTTCGTCTTCAATAATATCTTCAGGTTGGATTTCTTCATCTTCATTGATTTCCGGTTCATCCCCGTCTTCCGGCAATGATTCATTCCGGATTTCTTCTTCCGGTTGTTTTTCATCAGAAAGGCCTTCTTTTTTCTCTTCTATCTCAGGAGTTTCACGTCCTCCTACCGGGAGATCCGGTGTCTTATTCTTCATTTCTTTTTGAAGTAATTCTTCTCCTAAATCATCATTTAATTCTTTCAATGTATTTTTAGCAATGATCGGAAGATTCAAAGAAATATGTTCGTAAGTAATATTTTCAACATTGGGTGCCGGGGGAATTTCAGATTCTTTCGCAAACAACGGATTCACCGTTATCAAAGGTTTTCTCCGGTCTTCCAGTTCATGAATTTCACTTGTTGCTACTGCAATATCTTTCGGATTTCCGTCACGCAATAAAGCATCATAATAATCAATATGTTCAAATTTCTGAGCTTTTATATCAATATCTTCTTTGAGACGCTCCATATATTCCTCGAAATCAAGTTGCACATTCTGGAACTCCTTAGATTGCAACTCGAATGCGGCAAATACTTCAGCCGAATTTTCGATGGATTGTACCACTGTTGCATCAAGCGATCCTCCGGATTGCACCATACTTTCCTCCGTTTTTTTCAAAGACATAAGGGTATTATATGCTGCTACATAATCCCGGATACTTGCCCGCATCAGGTTAATCAGATCAGCGCTTTCCGCCCGGTTTCTGCCGTAAAAATCTTCCGTATCCTGGTGCCATTTATTCAGGTAACTGATTTTTTGATCTTTGATATGATTGTATATTTTCAAACGTTCGATCCTCGTTTCATTCATGAGGTTCTGAACAATCGGGGCTACTATTTCTTCATGAATCTGATGTACGCCAAACGGGAAATTGGTGGTACTGCCATCTTCTGCAGTCCAGGTATCGGACAGGATATTATATCTTACCCGGGAACTTTCTTTTAACTGAAAAGGTACATAATCCTGCACAGATGCACTGTAGTTGAAGTCCTCATTCCGGATACGTTCAATCTCGGCAGCTTCCAATACCGGAGAATAGTGATTATATGGAGATTTCAGTATCTTATATAATATTTTATTGGATTCCAATACGATTTTGTCCGTAGATGCTATTTTCAATGCGGAAATGGCTTGTACAGAATTGGCCATAGTCACCATCAATGCTTTCAATACATCTTCAAATTGAGCGGTGTGACGGGACAACGAATCTTTGAGTTTGTTCAATTCCTGGAATTTAGCAATATCTTCCTGGTGCTTTTTCCTGTCAAATACCTCAAAGACTAAGGAATCTTTCGGAACCTGACCGGTTGAATATTCTTTCAGGAAACGCAGGAAATTACTTTCATTGGCGACCAAAGGCAAAGAAACAGATGTGACATCCAAATCGTCCATACAATAAGATATAGTACGCAATGATCGTTCCAATTTTCCAAAATAATCATGCTGATTAAGTTGTTGCATAGAACGGGAATATTGTTCTGTTTCAATTTCTTCTACTTCGGTTGAACCTTCTACAATGGGCGCTTCTGCTGATAATTTCTCCAACTCTGAAATGGTTTGGATCAAGAGATCATTTTGACGGGACAATTGTAGTTTAACTTCCGATTCTCCAACCATACCGGTATAGTCGACAATAAAACTCCGGTTCTCATATTTAATCTGATCAGCTACCGGAACATATGCTACCCCCAGTTTGCTGACTTTATAATCCCGGAAGATTTCTTTATGTTGTTTCTTAAATTCTTCTATGACCTGGTCTAGTTCTGCAATTTGCTTTACCAAACCATTTTCTTTCATCCAGAAATAAATAAACGGAATAATCAGGATACACAGTACCCACTTCCACATTTTGGCACTGGAGAGATCCTTGTTTAAAACCACTTTTTCTTCCTCCCGTTTTGTAATTTCTTTTTCGATGCGCTCTTCTTCCTGCACTATTTTTTCAGCCATTTGCTGATAATAGTTAAATAATATTTTCGCCTGATCCTGGAAAATATTAGCCGATTCCTGAAAAATTTTACCATTCATAAGTAAACAGATTACAATTAACAATTGACCATGAGATTTTCATTTCTTGGGTGATATAGCAAATTAAATTATTAGAGATTGGGTCATGAGTAGGCCTGTTTTCTTTTTTTCAATATTTTTTGAGAGCTCTTAGCCAACTCTTCTATTTTTTCCATACGAAGCGGAGTTGCAGATAAACAATCGGCCAACTGTTCTATTTCATGAATAAATTGAGTTTCCAGTTCAACCGCTTCCTGATGAAGGGAAGGTGACATGTAACGTATGTCCTCCTGAATAATATTGATGGCAGAAATAAACTCCTGGGGAAGGTCTTTCATAGTATCCATTTTCATTTGCAGGTTACTGATGACGTTTTTCATTTCATTTATCCCATCAAAACTTTCTTTTTCTCTTTCATACACATGGAGTGTCCTGCGTGCCGACGAAAAAGAAAAATACAAACCCAGGAGGAGTAAAAAAAAGAGGATACTTTGAATGATCAACTGATCTCCTATTGATGCATTTTCCTTATTGTTGAAATATATCATTACCCCTATTGCCGAAAGTGTATAGCAAAAAGTAAAAAACCATCGTACACCCATGGAACCAATGTTTTTTTGAGACTGATCATCCAACCTGACAGGAGAAATAAGTATGTCAACAAAAAATAAACCATAAATAACCGATGTAACAACGATATTCAATGCTTTTACTTCCGGTGGCATGTTATTTCCGAAGTGAAGAAACGAGACAATAATCAGGAACACTCCGAAAATAAATAACAAAATTGAAAAAATTCTTTTCTTATCCATGATATTAGAAATTTTGAATTTTGAATTTTGAATTATGAATTTTGAATTATGGAAATTTGAATTCAAAATTTAACATTTAGAATTCAAAATTTCATTTCATCGTTTTTGCCCGCATGCAGGACAAAATTTTACTGTCGGGGATAGATTTGCTCCACATCGGGAACACTTCATTTCATTGGCTTGGGGCTTACCACAATTGCCACAGAATGAACTCCCAGGGGTAAGCGGGGCATTACAATTGGTGCAAAGACTGATATCATTTTGAAGTTGCGTTCCACAACTGACACAACGTTTAGCACTTTTGTCATTGTCTGTTCCACATTTGGGACAAGGATTATAGGCGTCCCCACAATGAGGACAAAATTTATGAGTACTGGGATATTTTTTGGAACAATTGGAACAATAAACCTCTTTGGCTTGTGGTGGTGCCGGCTGACCGGTAGTCCCCGGCTGTTGTACCTGAGAATTTCCACCAAAGGTTGGTTGGGCATACTGAGGTTGCATAACAGCACCTCCTCCACCTAAACCACCCATCATATTAGTAGCAATAACAGCGCCCAATATTCCGGAATTACTATTTGAAAAGCCATCTATAGCATTATTGGCAACACCAAATGCCTGTTCCTGTTGCCAGGTATAACCTCCGATCGATTGCGCGCTTTGACGGGAAATAGCATCCAGAACTCTACGGCCAACCTCTGTTGTACTATCAACTTCAATACTTGTAATATAAAATTGAGTCAACTCAAAACCGATATTCTCCCAAAATGGAAGCATCGTATCTTTCAAATAACCTGAAATATTATCCAAATGGGCAGAAATCTGTTTCAATCCGATCCGGTTATTGAGCATAAACTGTAAAACCGTTGATTTAGTCTTAGTTGAAAATTCGCCAAAAAACTGATCTGTCAAATCATGCTGGTCAAAAGAAGTCTTCGTTCCTACTATTTTTATCAGGAATCTTTCGGCATCATTGATCTTCAATCCATATCTTCCTTTGGCAATCAGGGGAATACCTGTATTATAGTCCACATCATGTATATCCATCCGGTCTATAGACCAATCAATGTTATAAGGTTGCAATTTGTTTACAAACCATACTTCTGCGGTAAACGGATTTTTTCCTCCGAAAGGAATGCCATAAAGACTTCTCAATACCGGTAGATTCTCTGTATTCAAGGTATGTTTTCCCGGACCGAATTTTCCTATCATTTGTCCTTTGGAAAACAAAATAGCTTCCTGAGATTCCTGGACAATCAATTGTGTATATGTACTCAGGTTGGTTGCCGGAAACTTGTAAGCATATATGGTCTCATTTCCATCAGGTGTCCATTTGACCAGATCAATTATAGCCATGTTTTATCAGATTTAATAGTTATTTGAAATTGTTTTTTTCAGATTTCACTGGTGCCGGTAAAGTTAATTATTATTTTGATAAAAACACTTTTATTTGCAGGAAAAACAATAAACACACAAAATATCATTGATCCTTCCCTAATTATCAATTATCAATTATCAAAAAGGCCAGTCAATCAAACGATCAACCAGCCTTTACAAATAAAATCAAAGATGATTTAAATATTCACTACAATTTCACCGGACTGATAATATATCCATATTGATATGTTTTTGCAGTCAGGCGATAAGGTTCATGCGGTTTTCTTCCCCAACTATCGTCACCACCCAGACCACGTTGAGCCAGGTCAACATTCAGGTAGATTTCTTTACGGGGAACAATATCACTGATATGACGTTGCTTTTTGGTAAAACCAGGATCAAAATCGTCAATTCTGTTGTGCAGGGCAGTCACACTTAAAGGTTGAGTTCCTGTTATTTTGAATCCTTCTCCATTGGAATTGGTCAGAGTTAACCAGCGGACATCCGTTTTATTTCCATTTTCTTGCGGACGTAAATAAGCAAAATATTGTTCCGTTACCGTACTCTGATGTTCTCCGATAAAACTGGCAGTATTCCGGTCTGAATAATTTTCCCATGGGCCTCTTCCGTAATAAGTAAATTGTTCATATTCAGGATTGATACGCATCTGCATACCAAAACGAGGCATCTCCGGCAATTTTTGTTCTCCGGCTTTCCACAATACTTCTACCTTCAGACTTCCATTTCCTGTTACCGTATAAGTGATTCGATAATCACTGGAAGTATAATCCAATAAATAATCTGTAATAATTTTTACTTCCTGATCACCCTTTTGCACATCAAAATTTTTCAATGTTTTATGAAGACCTGCAATTCGCCAGATAGCCATTTCCTCCGGCATTCTATTGCCAAAATCATTGTCGGTCGGAGCCCTCCAGAAACTTGGCTGAGGACTGCTGATCAGACTTCTCCGGCCGGAACCATAGCGTTCCAACTGTCCGCTCCTTTTATTAAAAGAAACCGTACACTCTCCGGCTTTAATTTCCAAACGGTTATCTTCATCTCTGGTTATTTCCACTGAACCTGAGGGCTCGGGTTTTGCGCCGAAATAATCATTGGAGGTATAAGCAAACTGTTCCCGTGCAATCTCATGATTAGCAGGAACAAATGTTGTTGCATCTTTGGTATAAGCATATATATTCAGAAAATATTCATTTCCTGCACCGGCTTGTATGGCAGGTACGGGAATTTTCAGGTCTTTAGTCGTCCCGGGAGCCTGCGAAACAGGTAAGTTCCCCTGAGCTTCTATTTTACCATTTTTCAACAATTCCCATTTGAATGTGTATTTATTCAAATCATGATATAAAAAACGGCTTTGTACAGAAATAATTCCTTTATTCAGATCTTTGGCTTTAAAAAGAATATCCTGATAGACTTTCTTGATTTCCATTAAACCCGGATGAGGTTTGCGGTCGGGAGTAACAACCCCATCTGCACAACCATTTTCATCATGGGTATATTTATATCCGCCCAAATCACCTCCATAAGCCCAATATTCTCTTCCGGAATTGTCTGTAGCAAGGAAACCCTGGTCAACCCAGTCCCAGATAAAACCACCCTGCATATGAGGACTGGTAGCTATCACATCAAAATATTCCTGGAAATTTCCATTACTATTTCCCATCGCATGTGAATATTCACACATGATATACGGACGGGTAACATCTGTTCTGGAAGCATATTTTTTCAGGCTTTCCATACCCGGATACATCGGACAAACGATGTCTGTATTTTCATTTTCACCGGCTTGTTCGAATTGAACAGGGCGGGTATTGTCGCGTTCCTTCAGCCATTTATACATTTCATAAAAAACAGGACCGTTACCACATTCATTGCCCATACTCCAGATAATAACAGACGGATGGTTTTTATCCCGTTCCATCATTGCAATGATCCGGTCTTTATGAGCATCTACCCATTCCGGTAATGTAGCCGGATGTTTACTTCTGTCAAACCAACTTTGCCATTCTGCTCCCATGGCATGTGTTTCAATATTCGCCTCATCACAAAGGAAAAGTCCGTATTCATCACAAAGTTTGTACCACAATGTATTGTGAGGATAATGGCTTAGACGAACAGCATTGATATTATGTAGCTTCATCACTTCGATATCCTTACGCATGGTCGCTTCATCGTTGGCATGACCGGTAACAGAATTATGTTCATGCAGATTCACTCCCCTAACCATCAAAGCCTTTCCATTAACCATCAACTGACTGTCTTTGATTTCTACTTTACGGAATCCTACTTTACAGGAAGTAGCTTCTACCAGATTTCCCTTAGCATCCTTCAATGAAAGGACTAAAGTATATAAAGTAGGCGTTTCATTACTCCACAAAGCCGGAGAAGAGACTTTTTGTTGAATAGTTGTTTGAGTATCTTTATTGGCAGCAACATTCAGAGTTACCGATTTACGAAAAATCTGTTTACCTGCTTTATCCATTAGCGAAGCCTCAACAGTATATTTTTCTTGGGAAGAAAGATAACTTTTCAGATCGACATCAACACTGAAATCACTATGTTTATAGTTTTTATCCAAGTCGGTTTTAACAAAAAAATCCCGGATACGAGCCGGCGCCGTACTATACAGATATACTGTTCTTTCTAGTCCGGAAAGTCTCCAGAAATCCTGGTCTTCCAGATAAGAACCGTCACTCCAGCGGTAAACTTCCACTGACAGGTCGTTCTTCCCTTTTCTAACATAAGAAGTAATATCAAATTCGGCCGGATTTTTCACATTTTCTGCATATCCTACTTTTTGTCCATTCACCCATACATACATGGCTGAGGTTGATCCGCCAAAATGAATAAAAATACGACGACCATCCCAGGATGCAGGAATATCAAAATTACGTTTATAACTTCCCACCGGATTATGGTTATGATCAATATACGGAGGATTTTTAGGATGAGGATAAGTAATATTGGTATATATCGGAGTGCCAAATCCCTGTATTTCCCAGTTTCCGGGTACTTGAATGTCTTTCCATTTGCTTACATCATAGTCTGTCTTATAAAAATTTACCGGACGATCATCAGGTTTTATAGCCCAATTAAATTTCCAGACTCCATCTAAAGACTGATAATACGGAGAAGTTTCATACTTGTCGGCCAAAGCAGCTGCTTCACTGTCATACGGCAAGGCAGTAGCTCTTATCGGCTCTCTGTTGACTTGAAACACTAAAGGATTTTCCCAGTCATTCTGCTGTGCTTCTACACAGAATAATGGCAATAGGCAAATGAATAGACCTAATTTCTTCATGATAAAAATTTAATTGATTATACTTGAACAAAACTACACAATTAATATAAAAAACATTAAGAGTTAAAAGTTAAAAGTTGCTTATATACTTAAAAACAACTCTTAACTTTTAACTCTTAACTCTCTGGTTGAGATACAAATCACATTATCTTACAACAACAACCATTCTCTTTGAACCGATTGCTTGTTGTACGACAACAATGTATTTTCCTACTGCCAAAGCATGATTGAAATCACCTTCAGACGCAATTTCCGAGAAGATCAGACGACCGTTCAAATCGTAAGCAGCAATTGTTGCGTTACCTGCCAGATTCTTAACATACAGAACCTTACCTTCCGCATAAATCTGAAGAGCATCCAAAGCTGTAGCGTCTAATCCGTCAATAACAATCTTCTTAGCTTTGAATTCATCCAATGCTGTTTGAAGAGCAAGACTTGCTTCGTTGAATTGAGCCTGACGCGAAGAAGTCATGTTCAATTTAGAAGTAGCAGCATCATAGGCTGTTTGCAAAATTTCTTTGCTTCCTACAGGGTATTGACCATTTTCTGTTCCTTCCTCTGCATCAATCAATAGAGCATTAGTTTCTGCCATAATGGCTTTCAGTTCTGCTTTCAATACATTGATAAATGTAGTAAGAGCGGCATTCAATGCTGTGGTAGCTTCGTCAACAGCTGTCTGAGAAGCTGTACTACTGTTATTGAGGGCAAAAGCAGTATTATAAACATTAACAAATGCATCATAATCTGTTTGTGCTATTTTTCCTTTTCCGCTACCTAATTCTGTGGTACTAGTCTTATAGCTTTCTGCTTTTGTAAGAGCAGTATTCAATGCTGTGAAATCAATACTGATTTGTTTAGCAATGAAGTTTGCCGTAGCTGTTTCCAATCTGGTCTTCAGTTCAATAACAACTCCCTGATCTGCAGGACTTCCTGTTGTATACATTGCTTTAGCTTCATCAAGAACAGCTTGCAGGATTGCTTTTGAACCAACAGGATATTGTCCGTTAAATTCGCCTTCTACAGCATCCGTCAAAGCATTTTCAGCGGCAGTAATTGCAGGAGTCAATACTTCTTTATCAATAGCCGGTAAGCCAACCAATTCGATATGCATCCAATGAGCAACATTCGTTGCTGATGCAGTTTCAAATCTAGGTACTTTAGTATTGTGGATCATCAAAGAAGTACCGGCATTCAGTTGAGAGATAGTAAAGCAATCTCCGGCAAATTTCTTTGTAGCAGCTTCCACATAAGTGAATACGAATTGTTGATTTTCAGCAGTTACATCAGCAGTTGCAATAGCAAAATCATTTTGTCCCTGGCCTACATAAGCAATAGCCAGGTTCCCTTGTTTAATCTGATAAGTATGATCTTTTCCTTCAATCTTCACAAATTCCCAAAGTTGTTTGTCTGTACCTGAATACAACTGAGCAACCAATGTATTTTCTTCTGCAACTTCAGATTTTGCAAAAACCCATTTTTCCAGAGTAGTTGACTGATAGTCTGATTGGATATAATAAGTAGCGCCTGTAATAGGAACAAATGCAGGAGCGATTCTGGAAGCTTTGAAGGTAGCCATAGCCGTTGCCAATGTAGAAATTTCTGCAGTACACTGTTCTTCTGTGCTCTGAGCGGCATCAAGGATAGCCTGAGCGGCAGTAATAACTCCGTCAAAAATTGTTCTAGCAGCAGCAGGATACTGACCCGGTTGCTCACCTTCCGTAGATGAATTATACAAGGCAGTAGCAACAGAAACAGCTGTTTTCAACGGTCCTTTGTTTACAACACCATCCTGAACAATAGCAACGCGGTATTCTGCATATCTTCCGGCAGCCGGAGAATATGGAAGAGCCAATGTCTTCACCTGAGGAGATCCGTCTACAGTATTCATATACATGTAAAGGCCATTATCCGGTGCTTTGAAAGAATAATAATCAACACCGCCTATGGTTTCCACATATTTAATAACCCATTTAGAACGTATTTCAGACCATCCGTTTGCTCCTGTATTACCAATTCTGACAGCCATACCTGTACCTCCGGATCCACGGGAGTACAGATAACCTCCGGCTGCGTTAGCCGAAGCAACTGATTTTATTTTGAAAGTATCTCCTGTCAGCGCTTCAAACTGGAATAATTGAAAGTTAGTTGCCTGGTCTAATGCGCTATATATAACAGTAGCATCATCTTTTTCTGGCCATTTCACATATCCGCCCACATTGAATGCATCGGCACTGTATATACGATAAGATACACCGGCTTGTGCAGGGAATGGAGGAATAATCTGAGACGCTTTATAAGCATCAACTTTTTGAGTAATGATCAACAATTCTGCTACAACTTCTGCAATCGTAGCATCTGCTTTATCTTTCAAAGCCAAAGCTATTGCTTTTTCAGCTTCAAGTGCAGTTTTTTCCGGTTGACCAAAGTTTCCAGCCAATGCCAAAGTAGCATCAATACTATTGATTGCCAACAACAATGAAGTCTTGATATTCTGCAATGCTTTAGCTGCTTGTTCCGTGGTAGGAGTTACCTCTTCCAGCATCCAACGATTAGAAGCAAAAGTTACTGCTTTATCTAAATACACATAACCATTTTCTGCAAAAGGAGTATTGGGAGCCATATACATATTATTGATTCTACACTTGATAAGCAAAGAATCTTCTAATGTTTCAATGGCAAACTGAGCCTCCGGCAAAGTATAATTAACTGTATACAAAGGATTCCATGCACTTGCAGGTTCTTTAGACACATAAGATCCGGAAGTCAGCTGTTGCATACCGAAATAGCTGGTTCCACTAACTTCAGCTGTTTTCACAAATACAAATAGTGTTGTATCTCCAACAGCTTCCATACGGATAGCAGGACGGGTAAGATCTGTTGCTACATTACCTAAATAATATGTCTCGCTGACTGCATTTTTGATTTTATACATTTTTCCTGATACAGGAAGAACTGCTTGAGCAGGGGGGCCTACTACTTTTCCTTCAAATGTAGTCAATGCTGTAGTCAGACTAGCAAGAATCTCATCAATAGCAGCTTGAGAAGCAGGATCTGCAGCTACAGCAACAGCCTGGTCAAGCACTGCTTGTAATATGGCTTTGGATCCTACTGGATATTGACCTTCTAGAGTACCTTCTACCGCAACAAGCAAAACACCTTCAACTGCTGTTATTTTAGCAGAAAGTAAAGACAAATCAACTACAGGAGCAAAATGCATCCAATGAGCAGTATTGGTATGGGCATGTGAAGCTTCAAAGCGGGGAACACCAGAACTATGAATCATCAAACAAGTGGTTTTATCTGCTTGAGTCATGACAAAACAATATCCCGGCAATTTAGCGCCAACAGCCTCATCATAATGGAATACAAAATGTTGGCTGGCAGCAGCTATATCAGCAGTAACAACTGAATAGTCGTTGTTACCAGTTCCACTATAAGCGATAGCCATATCACCTTGTTTAATCTGATAGGTATTATCAACACCATCTACTTTAACAAATTCCCACTGTTGAGCGATAGTTCCGGCATATTCCTGAGCCACAAGAGCGATTCCGTCATAAGCAAAACACCAACCGGCAGGAGGAGTTGCGATTCCTTTGTCATAATAAAGATCTGATTTGATATAATATTTAGTATCTGCAACCGGAGAGAATACCGGTATAATCTTTCCTGCTTTATAATCAGACAAAGCTGTGTTCAAACTAGCCAGTGCTTCTTCAACCTGCAACTGAGTAGATGTACTTTCTGATATTTGCGTTTGAGCATTGGTAATAGCAGTATTCAATGCCGTTCTGAGCGCTGCAGGATACTGGCCTATTTGTGTTCCTTCTTCTGTTGCATTATATAATGCAGAAGCTGTCGCAAACAAATTCTTTAAGAATACTTTGTTGACTGCTGTTGCTGCAACAATACCAATTCTATAAGAAGAAACCGGAACTGTATTACCTACAGCGCTACGGGTTTTCAATTTTCCCACATCAGCGCCTGATGCAGGCGATCCGTTATAATTCAGGAACAAATAAGCATTATTACTTGTAAATGTATAATAATCTATGCCTCCGATTGTTTCGGCATAAGTAATCGTCCAGTTATTAGCTGCTGTTGCATCCGTAGGAGTAATAGATTTCATTCTGACATCATGGTTATTATTTCCTCTTGAAAAAACACAATAATTTGTCAGAGAACCATCTCCTATGTATTTAATTTTAAATACATTTTCTGTAGCTTGAGCTTCAAATTGAAATAATTGATTAATAGCGGTAGTTGCTACATTACACATCATAGAATATTCAGAAGTACCAGAAACCAAGGCTCCCATATATACATACCCGGGAACATCCGGATTAGCACAGAAAATCCGGTAAGATGTTCCTGCTACAGCAGGGAAGACCGGTTTAATTTGTGCTGCTTTATATACACTTATTGCTGCAAAGACAGATTTTATCTCATCATACAAAATGGTAATTGTTGCTCCTGCACCAGCAAGAACTCCCTGAGAAGATACTTTCTTGGCTTCAAGTGTAGTTTTTGCTTCCGAAGGAAAATTTCCTTCAATCAACAAAGCAACATCAATCTGATCAATTGCATTTTGTAATGCAGTTTTCATATTTGCCAACGCCTTAGCTGTTTGATCTGCAGTGGGAGTTACTTCTTCCAAAAGTAATTGAGATCTGGTACTATAGGCTTTATCCCAATACATAACAGCATCTGCCACAGGAACCAGATCATTTGTTCCAAAGTGTTGAGTAGTACTTGCCTTATTTTTCATATTTACCAGAACATTATAAGTGTCCCTTATCGAAACCTTAAATTGACCTTCCGGTAACGCAATATCCGTTATTTTTGTTGTAAGTAAAGGTTCCCATGCATCTGAAGTAGCAGGGTCTTTTGCCAAAAATCCACCGGAGGACAATTGTTGCGCATTAAAGTAATCAGAACCTCCGTCTTCTCCTGATTTCATAAATAAAAAGACAACATCATCTCCCGTTCCGTCAGTTTTAACGATAATTTTTTTACTAGCGTTGTTACTAACATAAAAACCGGTTACCGCATGCTTGATCTTATACATACTCCCCGATACAGGAGTAATAGGATCAGCCAACAGACGTCCACTACTACCGAGTATAAAACACAGTAGCACTAAAAAAATGGAGCTAAGCTTTTTCATGTTTAATAAATTTAAAAGTAAATACTAATTCATATTCTCTGTAAATAATTTTCAAATCAAACTTTCCTATTCCTTCATTACCGCTTTGACAGCATCTTCTTTCAGGGCTTTTTCAAATGTACGAACAGGTATTTTTACCGGTTCCACCGTAAATTCCGGAATATTGTACGATTTATAAAAACCGGCATAAAAGTCCGGATCTTCCTGCGGAAGGATAAACGGGCGATGCGCCTTTCCATTTGTATCAAAATAGGCAATATACGGACGGGTATAGGAACCGTCGTCTCTCCGGGAACTGAATACGATCCAGCGGCCATTGGAGGACCATGTATGATAACTTTCGGTATTGGGACTGTTCACATTTTCCAGTTTATGTTCTTCTCCCGTTTCCAAATCCAACAAATGCAAATCACTACTGGTATGCCAGATATGGAAGGTACCATAATCTCCTAATGTAAACAATAGATATTTCCCATCCGGAGAGATTCTTGGGAGGGTGGCACTTTTATCAATCAAAGCAGCATTGAATACGGTATCCGGAGCTCCAAACTTCCGGGATTGCACATCAAAAGACATGCGAATGATATTGTATTTTATTTTTTGATAATTAAGTCCGAGCTGACCTTCACGTTCTGCTTCAGCACCGGTTTTCGGGAAATAAGCTGATGCAAAATAAAGCATATCTCCGGTTGGCGCCCAGGCAGGAAATGTCTCAAGGGAATTGGTATCATTCTGGATTACCATTACCTCATCCGTATTGACATCATATAATATCAGGTCAGAATTGGAATCCTGCACCTCTATCTTCTGTACATCTTTAGAATGAAAAAACTGTCCGGTGTTATTTACCGAATAAGCAATCAACTTCTCCGTCGGATGCCAGGCCGGATAGACCCCTCCGGATATCAAATTGCCTGTTTTAATGTTTAGCTTTTTTGTTTTACCTTCAGAGACAATAATCGTTCCCGGATAATACTGGCGGGCATGAAACTGCATATTGTCTGTCCGGTAATTCTGGTAGGAATGACAGTTGATACACTGAAAACTTGTTCTGGCAGAAACAGTACGGTTGTTGTATATATCCTTCTCTTCAAAATTAGTCAGGTTTCTCTGGCAAAGATAAAGGTCTTCAAAGACCACATAAGATGGTGATATCAACCGGTATGACAGATACTCATCAACAGGTTCTTCAGCAATCCGGTTGGTAAAAGACGGATATTTGTACCATTTTCCTTCTTTGTTGATATAGATATCATATGATATATCCTTCCCCTTATTTGCATCTAATAAACAGCGCCATTTTTCAGGATTCATTTGTATTTTTTTTCCTTTACAGAGGAAATAATCGTCGGCAGTCCCGATACGGGTTATATAATCGTCGGCGTCGGCAGTAATAGAAAAATTCAGAGGGGCTATATTACAAGGAAGTACCACTTCTCTGTAATCAGGATATATCTTTACCGAATCGGATATTTCAGTATATTGTCCAGGTAATGAACCCGAACATGCTGTAAATAGGATCGAAACAATAAACAATAAAAACAATATGATATTTTTTAACATTTTCATCTTCTCTTCCTTATACATTATCCACTAATTCGTTTTTATATTTTTCACAAAAAAGTAATAGTACCAGTAAGTATTACCAAAATCTTTTTTGAAACGGGATTTTATCGCATCATTCTCTTCTCCGTTAAACTCATTTACCATTTGAAGAAAACGGCTGAATCGCTTAGAAACTGCCGATTCACTACTGACATACCTCTGTATAGCCTGTTTAACTTCTTCTTTCCCTCCTAATGTGGCAAACAAAATAGCAGCTTCCTGTACATGAAGAGGAAGAGCCCTGTCTTTATTCTGCGCCACATAAACAGAGAATTTTTGCCAAAAAACATCTATGTTTTTAGTCGTCAATATGGCAAACATTGAAAGTTCCAGCATCGGTTTGGTACCTGACTGCAGATGTACATAATGGTTAAGCAACGAAGATTCTACAATGGCATTTTCTTCCAGCAAAGCATCCGGATATTGTAGCAAAGCATAAATCGATTTATATTCCGGATCGTTTTTAAAGAGCTCCGGATCATCTATATAAGATTCATATTTACGGGCCCAATCCTTATAAAAAAGGGTTTTTCCCAGGGTATGAAGATATTTACGGGATAAGTCATACTCATGGTTATAAAGTGCCACCTTAGCCATTAATTTCAAATAATCAACCCTGGCTCCATTTTTCACCATTAATTCCATAGACCAGCGATAAGCATAATTCAACCGGCCGAAATTGAAAAATACCGTAGGTGCGCTTATCTGTGTGGCACTGATAAATTTTGCAACTGTATCAGAAACAGCCAATGGTGTGGAACCATCAGGATAAGTAAACATCTCGTCACATAATTTTCCTTCACGATATAAAGCCAGATTCCGGTACATAACCAACGACCGCGTAGGATATTCTGCTTTTTTAGCTTCCTGCAAGACAGTATTCCAATCTTCATGCTCTATAGCATGCTCTATTTTCATGAGAGAATGAAAGTTGGCATCCCGGTATGTAAAGAAACAGACTCCACAAAGGATAAGAAGATAAACAGTCAGAATTCCTGCCATGCTTTTTTTACTGACGGACTCTTTCTTAAAGGAAAAATAACTTAGTGACAGCAACAGGAAAAAGGATATGAATGTCAATACCAAGGGATACCACATGGTATTATTTCCTACAAAATCAAGATAGGGTAATCCTGCAATATAGATATATGAAATCTTGATTCTCAGATATAAAAAAGAACTGTAAATCCATGGAATACAAAGAATCAATGCGATGGCATAAACTGCCAAAATATACGCCCAAAGATTTCTATTTTCCAATAATTCATAACAAACAGCCAACAATGCTGCTAACAAGGCGTAAAATCCTATGAGAGGATATAAGCCGGCAACACATACGAACAAAAAGACAAATCGCCCCCACACAGGTATTTTTATGCGATATAAACAAAAGATACCTACGGTAAAAATACAACCGGCCAACTGTGAATAAAGAATACCCGGAGTTTTCATGATATAAATCATATAATCCATCTGGGTAATAAATAACAAGAGTAAAGCCGACGGGATAAAGGAATAAAGATAAAAACGATTATTAATCTTAAAGGCCTTGCATACCGACCATTGAAGCAAATACAATAATACTACAAATAATAAGGCGCCTAACCAGGGATAATAGCAAAACTGTGTCAGGAAAGTTCCAATACAAGGCAATAAAGCGCCCGGTTGTTCAAAAAAATGAGAAAAAAATGCCTGATCGAAAAGGAATAAAGACATTCCCTGCATACGAAACAAAAAATCATACTTATATATGCCCAACATCAGGCATACAAATAACAAAAATATGACTAAACCGGATCTGTTGACTACAAGCAATGTTTTAGAAGTAACATCCTTTGTATTTGGTTTTTTCTTAGACTGTTTTTTATCTTTCATATTTGAATTTATCGAAATAAATCTCAATATAACATTGTTGGGTTTATTAATTTTTCATGATACAATAGAACAAAGATATATATAGAATTTAAAAAAACGGGTCGAAATATAAATCAAAAAGGACGACAAACTAAAATATAGACATCGTTACTCTAATTAAGGATTAAAAATTCGAATTAATTGTAGTTTGGGTTTGGGTTTGGGTTTGAAGAAAAGACGAAAATCTTTAATAATTATTTGTAGGCTTTTCCCTAAGACATAGGATGGTATCCGTAAGATTTGCGCCCAAAGGGCGCGTCCTAAGTAAGCAGTGGCTCTAAGCCACTGTTCAAGATGTCACTTAACCAATATAGCCTGCAAAGCAGGCGTCTGTCATTACGCACCAATTCAAACCGATGCCTGCTTTGCAGGCTAACAGAGGAAGACTCCTTAAATACAGTGGCCTGGGGCCACTGCTTACTTAGGACGCGCCCTTTGGGCGCAAATCTTACGGATACCATCCTATGTCTTAGGGAAAAGCCTACAAATAATTATTAAAGATTTTACAACAAAATCTTCCTCCGGTACAAATGATCATTAGATTTGACCAAAACAATATAAATCCCAGGGTGGAGAACCGGAGATATATAATTGGAAGATATGGAAGATTGACCTAATACTTTTTTTCCGGATATATCATAAACAGCAACAGTTGCTCCGGAAGAAAGTCCATTAATGCATATGGAATGATTGACCGGATACATTTGAAGAGCTTCCTTCATAACCGGTTCCGGAAGACTTGTTTCATTGATACCGGGAGCGTAAGCGCCTTCTGTATATTTTACATATGAAACGAAAATATTTGTAGCGCCATCCGTATAATTTTTACCTACAATCAGTCTGGGTATATTTAATACTTTATTAAGTGTCAAATCACCTATGGCACACATAGTACCACTTGATCCCTGAACTGTAAGGTAATATGTACCTGCATCACCGGAGGCAAATGTAAAACTGTCTTTATACAAACGGTTTTTGGTGGTAGCTTTATTGAAAGAGGCTGAGTTTAAGAGGCCGGAACCATCGGAAGATGTGGCCATTCCGACAGTAATTGTCGGCGCAGAACCATTATTCCACCACTCATACAACGTGGAGAAATTGTAAGAAGTTTTTGCTTCTAAAGTTACAGGCAATATAAATGTTCCCTGTGATCCATCCCAACGGACGGTCATCAGACGTCCTGCATATTTTGCTCCGGTAGCATTCAATATGTGTGAAGGATTCGACGAAGCAGTCACATCCATAAAACGAACGGCCCCAACCGTAGAACCATTAGCAACATCCCAAACAGTAGTTCCTGTACTTTTCCATCCATAATCAGAGGGTTTCCCGCTATTATTGCCGGTAGTTCCCGCCCAACCGGCAAGAGCATTGACATTGTCATAAGCAGGTGTTGTGGTTTCTGTTCCATCAGCATTCAGGTCTCCCTGCCAATCGGCAACATCAAAAGATTTTAAATATACCCCATCCTGATAAAAATGTACCTTTTTCCCCTGAACTGCAAATCTCAATATCGTATTCGCAGTATTATCGGAAGTACTCAAAGTCGTTTTTTGGGTGATTGGAGAGGTATGTTTGACTGATTCCGGATCCATAGATACCCGGAAGCCATTGCCATTCAAAGCCCGGGCATCCAAATCCAGTCCTCTCCCTACTGCGGAGAGGACTTTAGCTTTTACTTCTATTGTATAATCACCGGATGGACTGATGGGAAACATCACTGTATCAATACCGGAAGTAACATCAAAAACCAAATT
>JAVBMQ010000145.1:0-24934 GCA_031552335.1 Bacteroidales bacterium
TTAAAGAAATTTTTGTTAGTTGACTCATTTCTTACCACATACAACACAGTATCAACATATTTGGAAAGGAAAGAAGCATCAGAAACCAAGCCATAAGGACTACAGTCAAAAATGATATAATCATATTTTTGCATCAATCCATCTATCATCTGTTTTGTCTTCGGAGAACGAATCAACTCACTGGGATTAGGAGGAATTGTTCCTGCCGGCAACACATCAAACCTATAATCCGGATGAACTTCTATAAGACTTTCGAGAGACGCCTGTCCTATCAGGTAATTGGAAATACCTTTTTTACCTTCCATACCCATTTGTCTGGAAAGAGCCGGACGACGGAGGTCCATATCGACCACAAGTACTTTCTTAGTCGTTAACTCATAAATAGAGGCCAAATTAGTCGCTACAAATGTTTTTCCTTCTCCTGGTTCTGTAGAAGTAATTAACACGCTGATCGGAGACTCTTTCTGAGCCAGATATTCAAGTTTGGATCTTAAACTCCTGAAGGATTCGGAGAATCCTGATTTAGGATAATAACGAACTACTACATCCACTTTCTTATCTGAACGTTCAATAGTCCCAACAATTGGTAATCCTGAAATATGTTCCACTTCATCACGCGTCTGAATGGTAAACTTGAACAGCACTTCTTTTGCAAAAATATAAATACAAGGGAGTAACAAACCCAGGGCAATAAAAAGTATATATGTATTTGACAATTCTCCCCCATTAATGAAAGTAATTATCCGGGGCTGATCAAGCAATACATTATCCGGAGCATTGGAGGCTTTCAGTATCTGGCTCTCTACCCGGCGCTGAAGTAAATAATTATAATAGGTATCATTAATCTTAAAATCACGTTCATGAATCAACAACTTACGTTCCCGCTCCGGTAATGTAGCTATTTCTCCCATAGCTTTTGCATAACGGGCATTCAAGTTTTGTTCTTCCATTGCAAGAGAACTCGGGATTGTTTTTAATATTTCGGAAAGCCTTGCATTGACATCTTCAATTTGTTTTTTATTTTTCAACCACAAGGGACTACCCTCTCCATATTCGCTTTGTTTGAATATCAGATCATTATATGTATTTACTAAACCTGTTAGCTGGGGATCCTGAAATCCCATAATAGAAGGGGTCATTAAAGTCTCATTGTGAGTATTCCGTTTCAGATAATCTGATAAAAATTTAAAATAATCCTGCCTGTATTTCAAATCTGACTTTTTCTTACCTAATTCTTCCAGTTCAGAATTGGCCCGGGCGGTACGACCTTCCCCGTAAAGGCCCGATTGTGTTTGATAAGCATTCAGTTTAAGCTCTGAAGCATCCAAAGAATCTTTAATGATCATCAACTGTTTATCAATAAAATCTATTGATTTTTCCGCAGCATTATTCTTCTTGGAAAGATTATCGGCAAAAAAACGGTCATTCAGCACAGTAATAAAATCTTTATCTCTTTCTGCAACATTACCAACCACTGAGACTTCCATTACAGAAGAACCGTCTCTTAAGCGACATTGCAATCGGGAACGATAACTTGCTATTAATCCGGACTTTGTCAAAAATCGAAAAAAATAAGAATAATGCGGATTATTTTCAAATAATTCCGTTTTTTCAACTGTTAAAAAAAACAATGGATGTTGGATTGATTCCCCATATTTACCCTTTTTTGTAAAAGGTTCTCTTACTTTATCTCCGACATAAGAAATCTGATACGTAGAATCAGTCAGTCCCTTAATGGAAAATGCCATAGAATATGCCGACGGATGTACATAATTATCATAAATATTAATGGCAGAAGATTTATAACGATTTTCTTCTTTAAACCTCGTTTTTTCAAAAATCTCATTAGTTACCCCCAAATCATCTATTGCTTTTGAAATCAAATCATAAGATTGATACATAATTAATTGATTAGAGGTACTTTGAACTCCCTGACCCATTGAAAAACCGGCTGTCAAATCATTTTTTCTCCCTCCGTTATTTTCAATAATGATAGTAGATGTAGTATTATACAATGGCACCCAATACTGATTTTTCAAATAAGCCAAACCTATTGCCAAGATAAAAAAGATGACAAACAAATACCAATAATTAATGACCTTGAACAACCAATACAAGAAGTCAAAGGAACCATTTTTATCAGCATTTGGCTCAATATTACTTTGTGTACCGTATATTTCTTTATTCACACTCATAGATTACTTAAATAAAATAGATGTTAAAACAATGAAATAGCCATAAATAGCAATGACATTGGTGCTACAAACATAGATACAAACGAAGAGAAAGATTCCACCCTGAAAAAGGAGTTGGAATTCGTTGGAATATAAATCACATCATTAGGTCTGACATAATAAAACTCAGACTCTACTACAGAAGCTTTTCTCAAGTCAAAAGTTTGAACCTGATCAGTTCCATTCACTGCTTTTCTTATTATTTTAATATTTCTTTTATCTCCCATACTGGATACATCCCCTGCCATAGCCAATGCCTGGTAAATATTCAGATCATCTTTATACATATAAAATTGTCCCTTGCCGTTATCTCCCAAAACATAAAAGAAATTATTTACCAATGCGACCCTTACTTCTGCGTCCGGAACAAATTTCCTATATTTCTCTGTCAACAAATTCTGAGTTTCCCTAACTGTCAGCCCAACGATTTTCACCTGTCCTGCAAAAGGAAGAAAGACCGTTCCATCTTCATAAATTCTATACGATGAAGAATTTGTACCTGCAAAGGAAGAAGAGGAACCTGCTCTATTATTATAAATAGCTTGACTTTCCTGATTAGTAGTTAACAGATAGTATGTAATCTCATCATTAATCCGTACCCGGTATTCTTCAAAATTAACAGACTTATAAGTCAATCTTGTTTCATCCTGCAGATACTTTTTCTGCTTATTTGTAATACAAGAAGAAAATAAGCCTGCAAGCATAATTACCATCAAGGAATAAAAAACACTTTTATTTGCCATTATTCTTATTTTACAAAATTATAAATCAACAAACCTACAGAAGTAACAGTCGATATAAAAGCAAACACTGCTCCAAAAGAATTGATACCCCAAAATTGTCGTCCCAAAGGTTGAACATAAATCACATCATTGGGTTGGATATAATAAAACTCCGAATTAATAATATCCTGAGTTTTTACATCAAAAGTTTTAATAGTCGTACCATCCTCTGTTTGTCGTATAATTTTCACTTTGGAACGATCTCCATAAGGATGAATATCTCCGGACTGAGCCAAGGCCTGGAAAATGGTCGTTTTTTCTTTCACAATATCATAGCGTCCAACCCCAGCCTCTCCTATTACACTAAAAAAACGATTCGATAAAGTAACCTGCACAGCACATTCTTTCGTAATTATTTGCAATTTATCTTCTAATAACAACTTAACCTCTAATGTTGTTTTCCCTTTCACCAGAATAGGATCAGGCAAATAGGGAAAATCAATTGTACCATCAGGATAAACCTTAAACGAAGACAGTCCGGAATTATTTCCGGATTGATTATTTTGTCGTGAATATATAGAAAACAAAGCATTGGTTTCCTGGTTTAAAGACATAACACTGATGTACAACACATCACCCGGACAAATCCGGTATTCTTTCAGGGCTGAAGTCTCATCTACCATCATTTTTTTACCATCTCCCTTCTGCAGAAGATTTGTCTGACGGGTGGTCAAACAGGACGATAATATGAACATCAATGATAAGAAACAAATAAGTAACTTTATATTCTTCATGTATTCAATTATTTACCAACTGCTTTTACTCGGTATGCACAACGGACATTACCTTTTATCATATTATTCAATTTAGATTTGATTAATTGTTTACGGATTCCCGAAAGGTAATCAACAAACATTTTTCCTTCCAAATGATCAAATTCATGTTGAACGACACGGGCAAAGTAGCCTTCAAATTCGTCCTCATGCTTTACAAAATCCTCATCAAAATATTCTATTCTTATATGATTTTTCCGATAAACATTTTCATGTACTCCTGGGATCGAAAGACAACCTTCTTCCACTGCTTTATCTTCCCCGTCAGCCTCCAGAATACGAGCGTTAATCATTACTTTCTTAAAATTCTTGAATGCCGGATCTACATCCGCCATAGGGGACAGATCAATCACCAGCAAACGAATATCCAATCCTACCTGGGGAGCAGCTAGTCCAACACCTTCGGCATTATACATTGTTTCGAACATATTGGAAACCAGTATTTTCAAATCAGGATAATCCGGAGTAATGTTATGTGTTACTTTCCTCAGTATCGGATGACCATACAAATAAATCGGCAATATCATATTTTTTTTGATTCCAGATAAGATTGCAACATAATTGTCGCACTCAATTCATCAATTATTTCTTTATTATTTCTTCTTTCTTTCTTTTTTATACCTGCAACAATAACTGTTTTATGTGCCAAAACAGAAGTGAAGCGCTCATCGACCATTTGAATGGGAACATCAGGAATTTCCCGCTGTAACTGATTTTTGAATTGTAAAACCCATTGCATATTTTCAGAAGGTTGATTATTCATTTGCCGGGGTTCTCCTAATAAAAAAAGATCAACTTTTTCTTTTGAGATATAATCTTTCAAAAATCGTACTACTTCTTTGCCGGACAGAGTACACAAACCTCCGGCAATCAACTGTAACGGATCTGTAACTGCCAATCCCGTACGTGCTCTGCCATAATCGATAGATAGTATGCGTCCCATTTCGGGCACAAATATAAGCATTTATTCTTTATATTTGATATTCAGGGACAAATGATTTTTCAGAGATAAAAATAAAGATTTTCAATAGGCATTCTCATCACCATAAAACATATTGATGATGGTTCGAACAACAATTTTTGCATCTAATAAAAGTGAGTAATTCTCTATATACCACACATCGCGTTTGATGCGTTCTTCCATGTATATAACATCTTTTATTTCGCCCCGGTAACCGGTAACCTGAGCCCAACCTGTAATACCCGGCTTTACCAGATGACGCACCATGTATTTATCAATCAAATGAGAGTACATTTCAGTATGTTTCAACATGTGTGGACGCGGACCAACTACGCTCATGTCTCCTTTTAAAACATTGAAAAACTGAGGAAACTCATCCAGATTTGTCCTCCGCATAAATTCGCCAATCCTTGTTTTTCGGGAATCGTTTTTTTCCGCCTGCTTTTCATCTGCATCTCCATTCATAGACATGGACCGAAATTTATAACAATAAAATTCCTTCCCATAAAGTCCTGTCCGTAATTGTTTAAAAAACACAGGGCCAGGAGAAGAAATTTTGATCAATATAGCCAATATCAACCATATAAACGGAAAAACAGTAAGTAATATAACAAATGAAAAAACAATATCTGACATTCTTTTTATCAATCGGTTGTACCAATACTGCAAAGGTTCGTCCCGAAGAGCTATTACCGGTAAATGTTCGATATTCCCCAGAATAAGTTTCTTTTTCAGATATCGGTAAAACTCCGGGACAATATAAAAACGAATCATATTTTTCTCTGAAAAACTCAGCAAACGGGATATCTTATCATCCTGAGAACTGGGAAGTGTACAATACAATTCATCTACTTCGTTTTTCAGACAAAACTCTCCTACTTCAGAGATCGTACCTTTATACAAGGGAAGTATAGCTGCTATTTCCGGATTATCATCAAAAACACCAATAACTTTATACCCAAAAAATTCCTGATGAGTCAATTCATCATATAGTTCCAAACCATTTTTACCGGCGCCAACAATAACCACCCGCTGAAAATTGCGACCAGCACTCCGATATGCCTTCAATGACTTACGGGCGACAATACGCCATAAATTAAATAAAATAAAGAATACAAGATAAAAAACAGCTACAAAATCGATGGATTGTATATGGAAAGAAAACAAAAACAATCCGGAAACATATAATACAAGATGTAATAATACAAAAGAAGATGCCCGCTTAACTATCTCCTCAATATAAAGAGTCCTTTCTGATAGCTTTATAGGCACAAAATATACAGAAAAGAAATAACAGGCATTCAATAAAAGGAAAGCCTCATCTTTTTTTTCTGAAAAAACAGGATCTAAATGATCTCTCATCCAGTAAGATACCAGAAAGAAAATAGCGTTCATCAAGAGAAGATCTCCGATGAGAACCAACCACTTAATCAGAAAATTATTACCTTTTCTTTTTTGTACCACAATATGTAGGGGTTAGCGAAATTTTAAGTTATGCAAAAGTACATTTTTTTTAATCAAACACAAAAAAAAGACGCCATATTAACATGGAGTCTTTTTAGCAATTGATAATTAAGAATTAGCTGACGTAAAAAAATAATTATCAATTATCAATTCTTGTATTTTTGAATCTGCTTATTCAAAATAATTCAGCACTTTGTATCCTGACTGTTTCAGGAAAGCCTCTTTCTTCATCAGCTTCATATCATTCTCAATCATATCTTTGATCAGGTCATTTAAAGAATATTTTGTCTCCCAACCTAATTTTTGACGGGCTTTGGATGCATCACCTATCAACAATTCGACCTCGGTAGGACGGAAATAAGCCGGATCCACAGCCACGAGGATCTCTCCCAACCTCTTTTGGAAATCTTCAAGATACACTTCTCCAACTTTTTCTTTGAAAATGGATTCCTGGATTGAGACCAATACTCCAGCTTCATCCACACCTGCATTCCGGAAATCAATTTCCACTCCTATTTCGTCAAAAGAAGCTTTAATAAAATCCCGGATAGATGTTGTAACACCTGTAGCAATCACATAATCATCCGGTTGGTCTTGTTGGAGAATGAGATACATGGCTTTGATATAATCTTTTGCATGTCCCCAGTCCCTTTTACTGGAAAGATTTCCCATATACAAGCGATTTTGCATTCCCAAAACGATACGGGATATGCCTCTGGTAACCTTTCTTGTCACAAAAGTTTCTCCCCGTAAAGGAGATTCATGATTAAAAAGAATGCCATTACTGGCATGCATGCCATATGCTTCCCTGTAATTAACAGTAATCCAATAGGCATACAACTTTGCTACCGCATAAGGACTCCTGGGATAAAAAGGAGTTGTTTCTTTTTGGGGCACTTCCTGAACGAGTCCGTATAACTCTGATGTAGAGGCCTGATATATACGTGTTTTCTTTGTCAATCCTAACAATCTGACAGCCTCCAGAAGCCTTAGAGTACCTAATCCGTCAGCATTTGCAGTGTATTCCGGAGTATCGAAGCTCACTTTTACATGGCTCATTGCCGCCAGGTTATAGATTTCATCCGGTTGAACCTCCCCTATAATCCTGGTCAGGTTCATGGAATCTGTCATATCCCCATAATGCAAAATAAGATTCCTCCCTTCGATGTGTGGATCCTGATACATGTGATCTATCCGTTCTGTATTAAACATGGAAGATCTCCTCTTGATACCATGTACCATATATCCTTTTTTGACCAAATATTCTGCCAGGTATGCTCCATCCTGTCCTGTAATACCGGTGATTAATGCTACTTTTGACATTTTTATATTATTTGATTAATTGTGAAACATTTTGAGTATATAATCCAAACATCATCCTATGCTTTTTTCAAATACCAATGATAAAGTTTTTCGACACCCTGTTCTATATTGATTTTATGGCGCCATCCTAAAGCATGCAACTTACTCACGTCTGTCAGTTTACGCATCGTACCATCCGGCTTTTCTGTATTAAAAAATAAATTTCCCTGATAGCCTGTGGTAGTTGCAATCAAATATGCCAATTCTTTGATGGAAATTTCTTTTCCCGTACCGATATTGATATGGGTATTCCTGATTTCTTTCCCTTCCGGTATTACATCTTTAAAATCCACATGTTCCATAACATATACAGAAGCATCTGCCATTTCCTCACTCCAGAGAAACTCGCGCATGGGAGCACCTGTTCCCCATATTTCAATCCGATCTTCAAACACGCCGAAACGACTCAAGACCGAAACAATTTCTTCTTGTGATGATTCTCCTGAAACACCTGCTACCTGACGTTCATTCAGATCTGCCCGGATACTGTTCCAATCTCCCGACATCCAACATTTTCCAAGATATATTTTACGTAACAAGGCTGGCAAAACATGGGATTTTTCCAGGTCAAAATTATCATTCGGACCATACAAATTGGTAGGCATTACTGATATAAAATTGGTACCATATTGCAGATTATAGCTTTCGCACATCTTTATTCCTGCAATCTTTGCAATAGCATAAGGCTCATTAGTATATTCCAATATATCTGTCAACAAACAACTTTCAGGCATTGGTTGCGGCGCTTCTTTGGGATAGATACAAGTACTTCCCAAAAAAAGTAATTTTTTAACACCAGATAAATAAGCTGCATGAATGACATTATTTTGAATCATCAGATTTTCATAAATAAATTGTGCCCGGTATGTATTATTGGCAACAATTCCTCCTACTTTAGCTGCAGCAAGGAAGACATAATCCGGTTTCTCTTTCTGAAAGAAGTCCAGTGTTTCTTTCTGATTTGACAAATCCAATTCTGAAAAAGATTTCAGGATAAAATTATAATATCCTTTTTGTTTCAGATTTTTCAAAATAGCAGAACCAACCAATCCTAAATGCCCTGCCACATATATTTTAGCGTTTTTATCCATGCAGATTAAAATAATTTCATTTGTCCTGTTATTTCGTCCAAGATATCAGAAGAGCTCTTTTCCTCCCCTTCTTCCGGTTCTATTTCCGGAGTCTGAGAGACCTCCGTCATTTTTTCCGGTTCCGGGAAACGGGTAGGCTCCAATTCATTTACCGTATCAATTTCATAAGTAGAGATACGTTTCCCTTTGGCTTTGAAACTTTTGACAGCAATGAATTCTTCCACATCAATACTTAATGATTCCCGGAAATTATCATTTCCTCCGAAAACCACTTCCATGCGAGGATACACTTCATCAGTCAATAATAACAAACGGGAATCCGGATTTTCACCCAGGAAATTCTGCTTTTTATTGGTAGCTTCAAAAGTAAACCGTTTCAAATACGGATAATTCTGTTGATCTGCATCATACAATGCAGCCGACCAGACTTTCGCAGAAGCATATTTTTCAATCACAATAATATCTCCCTCATAATGGTTGCTGAGATCGAAATTACTCGCATAAAAATCGCCCTTCTGTGTAACCACCAAAATCATATCATCGGCAAGGAATTCCCCCAGATACTCACCTCGTCCATCATAATTCAGACGAAGCACATCCCGGTCAAACCATACCTGCCGTCCTCCTAATGTTGAAACCCCTTTTTGTTTAAGAGATATTTTATGGATATCTGCCTTGGTAAGGATATTTCCCATGGATTGTCTTCCTTTGATAGCTATTTCACTGAAATTCTTATCAAAGACCAAAATTTTTTGACGAGGTTTCGGTTTCAGTATCACCTTTACAGTCTCTGCTTCTCCATTAGGATTCGCAGAAAAATAAACGATCCGGCTACCCGGAGTTTCCCGTGTCAAATCATACTCCTTATCCCGGGTAACTCCGGTTACCGCAAAACGTTTGATATAATAAGGCGTATTTTTTCCATCCCGGTATATTACATTATAAATGGTACGGTTATCATTCCGTTTAAAGACATTTATATAAAGGATATTTTTTCCGACGAACATCTTTTCGGTAACTTTTACCACCTTATATTTACCATCTTTGAAGAAGATAATCACATCATCGATATCCGAACAATTACAAACATATTCGTCTTTCTTCAAACCATAACCAATGAAACCTTCTTCTCTATTGATGTACAGTTTTTCATTGGCTTCTACAACTTTAGTTGCTTCAATAGTATCAAAACTACGGATTTCCGTCAGACGGGGAAAATCTTTCCCGTATTTTTCTTTTAGATTTGTGAACCAATCAATAGTATACTCAACAATATGAGCCAGATGAAATTCTATTTTTTCGATCTGAGCTTTGAATGCCGCTATATTTTCATCAGCTTTATCTTTATTGAATTTCAGGATACGTCCCATTTTAATCTCCATCAATCGGAGGATATCATCTCTGTTGATTTCCCGTATAAAAGAAGACTTAAATGGTTCCAAACGCTTATCAATATGCAAAACAGCAGCATCCATATTCGCTGCATTTTCGAACTCTTTATCTTTATAAATCCGTTCTTCGATAAAGATCTTTTCCAAAGATGCAAAAAGTAAACTTTCCTCTAACTCATTTTTTTGTATCTGGAGTTCACGACGAAGAAGTTCCAGTGTATTATCTGTGATATGTTTCAACACCTCACTCACCTTCATGAAGCGAGGTTTATTGTCTTCAATCAAACAACAATTAGGAGATATACTAACTTCACAATCCGTAAAGGCATATAAGGCATCTATAGTTTTATCGGAAGATACTCCCGGCGCCAGATGAACCAATATTTCCACCTGTCTGGCAGTCATATCGTCAACCTTACGGATCTTGATTTTCCCCCGGTCATTGGCTTTCAAAATGGACTCTACCAGGGTAGAAGTAGTTTTTCCAAACGGAACTTCCGAGATCACCAATGTTTTATTGTCTACCTTGGAAATCCGCGCACGTACTTTAACCGATCCACCTCTTTCTCCATCATTATATTTACTGACATCAATTAAACCTCCGGTCTGAAAATCAGGATAAAGAACGAAACTTTCGTCTTTAAGATAGGCCACCGAAGCATCCAGCAATTCATTGAAATTATGAGGTAAAACCTTAGAAGAAAGCCCTACAGCAATTCCCTCTACTCCTTGAGCAAGTAATAACGGGAACTTTATCGGAAGTGTAACCGGTTCTTTATTTCTGCCATCATAAGAAGATTTCCATTCGGTTGTTTTAGGGTTAAAAACCACTTCCTGTGCAAATTTGGAAAGCCGGGCTTCAATATAACGTGGAGCAGCAGCGCCATCTCCGGTAAGAATATTTCCCCAGTTCCCCTGGCAATCTATTAACAAATTTTTCTGACCCAACTGCACCAAAGCATCTCCAATAGAAGCATCTCCATGAGGGTGGAATTTCATGGCATCTCCCACAATATTGGCAACCTTATTGTATCGTCCGTCCTCCAGACGTCTCATTGTATGGAGAATACGGCGCTGCACAGGTTTTAATCCATCATTAAGATGAGGAACAGCACGTTCTAAAATTACATAGGAAGCATAATCCAAAAACCAATTCTGATACATCCCGGATAACTGATGCTTCATAACAGCATCCAGCGCAGCCGGCGTTTTGTAATCAGAATGGCGCTCGACCCCGTTCTGCTCCTCATCACCTACTGGAACAGCATCGTCTCCGGCACGGTTTTCTTCTATATTTTCCATTAAATCCTCAGGCTCCATTCGCAAATACTCTTTTATATAATTGAAATCTTGCAAAAGTAGATATTTTTTTGAAAACGGACAAACATCCTTTTACTTTGCTATTTTTAACGAGATTAATACCCCAAAATTGCTAATAAATACAAAAAAAATTGTTTACTTTGCGGGCTAAACAAAAAGAGGATAAAATAAAAAGACATGGCGCAACAAGAAGATCTATTTAAAAAGCTGGTATCTCATTGTAAAGAATATGGTTTTGTATTCCCTTCTTCCGAAATATATGACGGACTTGGGGCTGTATATGATTACGGTCAGAATGGGGTAGAACTGAAAAATAACATCAAAAAATACTGGTGGGACAGCATGACCCTACTGAATGAAAATGTTGTAGGTATAGATTCTGCCATTTTTATGCATCCTACCATCTGGAAGGCTTCCGGACATGTGGATGCATTTAATGATCCTCTGATCGACAATAAAGATTCTAAAAAACGTTACCGTGCTGATGTTTTGATTGAAGAACAAATAGCCAGATACGAAGATAAAATCAACAAAGAAGTTGAAAAAGCAGCTAAAAAATTTGGCGATGCGTTCGACAAAGCACAATTCTTGTCTACAAATCCCCGTGTACTGGAAAATCAGGCTAAAAAAGAAGAACTCCACACTCGTTTTGCCAAAGCATTGAATGACAGCAACCTGGAAGATCTTCGCCAGATTATCCTGGACTATGAGATTGTATGTCCTATTTCCGGCACCCGTAACTGGACAGAAGTAAGGCAATTTAACCTGATGTTTGCCACAGAGATGGGATCTACTTCCGATGGAGCCATGAAAGTATACCTTCGTCCGGAAACAGCACAAGGTATTTTTGTCAACTTCCTCAATGTACAAAAAACAGGAAGAATGAAAATTCCATTCGGTATTGCACAGATTGGAAAAGCTTTCCGAAACGAAATTGTAGCTCGCCAGTTTATCTTCCGCATGAGAGAATTCGAACAAATGGAAATGCAATTTTTTGTTCGTCCGGGAGAAGAATTGAGTTGGTTTGCCCAATGGAAAGAAACCCGTATGAAATGGCATAAAGCATTGGGATTCGGTGATCACAAATACCGTTTCCATGACCATGAAAAATTGGCTCACTATGCCAATGCTGCCACTGACATCGAATTTGAAATGCCTTTCGGATTCAAAGAAGTGGAAGGTATTCACTCCAGAACTGATTTTGACTTGTCTAGTCATGAAAAATTTTCCGGAAAAAAAATACAATATTTTGATCCCGAATTAAATAGTTCATACGTACCTTATGTAATTGAAACTTCTATCGGGGTGGATCGTATGTTCCTTAGCGTTATGTCTGCTTCTTATTGTGAAGAAGTCCTCAATGACGGAGAAACCCGTGTGGTATTAAAACTTCCTGCAGCTCTGGCTCCTATCAAATTAGCAGTACTTCCACTGGTAAAAAAAGACGGATTGCCGGAAAAAGCCAGAGCAATCATCGACAGCCTGAAATTCGATTTCAACTGCCAGTATGATGAAAAAGACTCTATCGGAAAGCGTTACCGCCGGCAGGATGCCATTGGAACTCCTTTTTGTATTACTATTGATCATGACACGTTGAATGATAACTGTGTTACTATCCGTTACCGGGATACAATGGAACAGGAACGTGTGAGTATTGAAAAAATATCCGGTATTATTGCGGATAAAGTCAGTATGAAGAACTTGTTTAAACAAATGGTTTGAAACAGGCAGGTTACCCCATTGTACCCACAGGCACAATGAGACCTGACCGTCGACATTAACAATATGAAAAAGTATTTTTATTTATCAGTATTATTATTAGGCATCTTCACATTTGTTTCTTGCAGTGATGACGAAGACGATGTAGATTATACATGGAAGAATACAAATGAGGAAGCTTTCAATGCTTTGGCTGATTCCGTACAGAGTGATCCTGCAGACTTTGTAGTAGTGTCAGTACCTCAGGGCCCAGGATATATTTATTGTAAAAAGCTATCCAAAGAAGGAACAGCAACAGACAATCCGAAATATACCAGTCTGGTAAGGGTTCACTATAAAGGCCAGTTAGTAAACGGTATCGTTTTCGCAGATCAATGGTATTCAGCTCCATTTGATTTCAAGATAGACGGAACTTCTTATTATCTCAATGGGGTCGGTTATTCCGGTATTGCTGTTATAAAAGGATGGCAGGTTGCTCTGCAAAACATGACTGAAGGAGAAACGTGGAGAATCTGGATACCCTCTGCATTGGGCTATGGTATTTCTGCTTCTGGAAGCATTCCTGCATATTCAACTCTGATATTTGACATCAAATTAGAGAAGATATTGCAGATGTATCCTTTGACAAAAGATGAATCCTGATAATTGATTATTAACTAAATTGCTCCAAACTAATATTGCCTGTTTCATCCAACACGGCATAGGAATAATGTTGGAGCCAGTCACCAATGATAAGTAATCTTGTTTTTTTATTTAACATTAGATCCAGCATAATATGCCGGTGACCAAATATAAAAAAGTCAATGTCCGGCATTTTCAGAATCTGCTGTTTGGCAAATTTCACTAAATATTCTTTATCCTCTCCCAGATAACCGGCATCACCGGCATCCAATCCTTCTTTCCGGCTATAACCCGACCAACGATGTGCAAAAGCAAATGTCCACCTTGGATGAATAGCAGCATACATTTTTTGACATATCTTGCTATGAAAAATGGAACGAATCAATTTAAATGAACGGGAATTATCTCCTAAACCATCACCATGAGCCAGATAAAACTTCTTTCCATGTATTTCAGTCAAATATACTTCTTTATGCAGAATAACTCCGATTTCCTTTGGCAAATAATCAAAAGCCCAAATATCATGATTGCCTATAAAAAAATGCACTTCAATACCGTGATCCGTCATCTCTGCAATTTTCCCCAGAAAACGGACAAATCCTTTAGGTACTACATATTTATATTCAAACCAGTAATCAAAAACATCGCCCAATAAATACAATGCTTTGGCATCAGGCATGATGCTATCTAACCACTGGACAAAACGTTTTTCTGTAATTCTTGTATCTTCAAAAAAGTTAGACCCCAGGTGAATATCGGAAGCAAAATATATTTTTGTTCTGTTTTCCATCCGGACATATCAAATGAAACCCAATTCCAATTTAGCTTCTTCACTCATCATGTCCTTGTCCCATTCCGGCTCAAACACAAGATTGACCACTACGCTCTTTACTCTGTCTACCGACTCAACTTTCATGCGTACATCTTCCATGATAAAGTCAGCGGCAGGACAACCGGGAGCTGTAAGTGTCATATCAATAATCACATTGTTATCCTTATCAATATCAACCTTATATATCAACCCGAGGTCATACACATTGACCGGAATTTCAGGATCATATACTGTTTTAAGCATCCTGACTATTTTCTCTTCCAAAGCAAGAAATTCATTATCCATAGCTTATTATTAAAATTCAGCGCAAAAATAGTTATTTTGTTTCATACAAATCCGGGGTTACCGGGAATTTATATACAAATTTTCCATTCTTATCTTTATAATGATAAATGATTGTCACCTGATGATCCCTGAGAATTTTCATCAGAGGGTTTTTTATCACGTCACTGATGATGGCAGGAGGAAGATCCTCCTGAATAGCAACCATATCGACATCCTCCTTTGCTGTATTTATCAATGTAAAATTAAACTGTAAAACGCTATCTTTCAATACAGTAGCATCATCCAGGCGAGTATAATCATCTACCATTACCGGATATGACTTATTAAACTCAGATGCAATTTGCAATAATTGCTCACTTGAAGCTCCCGATTTAAAAGAATGTTGAAGTAAAATCCAAACAAGAACCAACAGAACAATTCCTGTCACAGCTATCTGTAATCCCAGCTTCTTTTTTCCGGTCGTTTGTTCTTTTTTTTCCATTTGATTTCATTTAATTCTCCAAATGTACACAAAATTTAAGTGAAATTCAAATCTTATCATTCACAATCTTCCTTCATCGGAATAGCTATAATAACCTACCTCAGATATTATAACGTGATCTATCAGCAATACACCCAACAAATTGGATGCCTTATTTGCCTGAGTGGTTATCACATCATCCTGCCTGCTGGGATGATTATTTCCCGAAGGGTGATTATGACAAAGGACAACAGCTGAAGCCAGATTAGTAATAGTTTCTTTCAAAATCAGTCGAATATCGGCCGAAGTCTCGGAAACACCCCCCTGTCCTATTTTCACCTTCTTAATAATGTGATTAGAACGGGAAAGCAATAATATCCAGAATTCTTCATGTTGCAAATCCAGAAAATAAGAACTAAAAACATTATAAATATCCTTACTGCACAAGATTTTTTGTTTATCAGAAAGTTTCTCCATTTTTCTCCTCTTACCCAATTCCAGAGCGGCAATAATCGTCAAAGCTTTAGCGGTTCCTATTCCTTTGAAAGAAGAAACCATTTTTTTGACATCATATTTACCTAAATTATTCAGATTATTTCCTACTGTATTAAGGATGCGGCGAGACAATTCCACGGCAGTCTCCTCTCTGTTTCCTGAAGATATCAAAATAGCCAGTAATTCCGCATCAGAAAGCGATGCAATTCCTTTTTGCAGGAGCTTTTCGCGTGGCCGGTCGGCCTCCGCAAGGTCTTTGATTCGTAATCGTTTCATAGTTAAGTTAAAAATTTTGAATTATAAATTTTGAATTTTGAATTATAAACTAAGTATTTACAATCAATTCAAAACTTATAATTCAAAATTCAAAATTTCATTAAGCTTTCACTCTTTCCACATAAGAGCCATCTCTTGTATCCACTTTGATTTTTTCGCCTTCATTGATAAAAAGGGGAACACGAACAGTTGCACCGGTTTCTACTGTAGCAGGTTTCAGCGTGTTAGTTGCAGTATCACCCTTCAATCCCGGTTCCGTATAAGTAACTTCCAACACCACATGAGCAGGAAGTTCAGCAAACAATACAGTTTCCGAGTCTGCATGAATAACCACTTCGGCAATATCTCCTTCCTTCAGAAAATCTACTCCTGTGATCAGGTCTTTATTGATGGAAATTTGTTCAAATGTTTCGTTATTCATGAAATTATATCCCATATCATCCTGATAAAGATATTGATAAGGGCGTCTTTCAATACGTACTTCATCCACTTTCACTCCTGAGTTGAAAGTTTTCTCAAGGACACGACCGGTGGTTACATTTCTCAGTTTAGTGCGAACAAAAGCCGCTCCTTTTCCCGGTTTTACGTGTAAAAATTCAACGATATAATAATATTGACCTTCTAAGTCAATACACATACCATTTCTAAAATCTGCTGTTGTAGCCATTTGTAAATACTTTTATATTATTTTCAGTTTGCAAATGTAGTAAAATTAAGTGAAAAAACAAGGAAAGTATTTTGTTTATTAGAAAAAAGACACTACCTTTGCCACCCGATTTGTTCGACAAATAATAATATCAAAAATATTACAATAATGAAAAGGACTTTCCAACCATCCAACAGAAAAAGAAAAAACAAACACGGATTCCGTTCCAGAATGGCAACAGCCAATGGTCGTCGTGTATTGGCATCTCGTCGTGCCAAAGGAAGAAAAAAATTGAGCGTATCTGACGAATATTGCGGATAAGCCAAATTGGTTCTCCGTTTTTCGTTTGCATAAAAACACAATGAGGCTGTCTCAAAAAGGCGGCCTTTGTTTTTTGTTATTGTAAAAAATAATGTAACTTTGAGCCCTACTAATGAGTTTTTCATAAAATGAATATATTTAAGTCTGTTATCAATAATATTTTTGTCAAAAATATATTTTTGGCAACAGTTATTGTTGCCGTATTGATTTTTTGCACATTATGGTGGCTCGATGCACACACACATCATGGAGAGGCCGTAAAAGTGCCGGATGTCAAAGGGTTACAGATTGCAGAAGCAATTCCTTTCCTCGAAAAAGCTCAGCTAAGATATGAAATTGTAGATTCTATTCATGTAAAAAACGCCAAACCCGGAAGCATTGTGGAAGTGATACCTCCTGTAGGATCAATCGTTAAAACCAACCGGATTGTATTCATCACTATCAATTCTTTCTCTATTGAAACCCTTATCGCTCCTGACGTAAAAGACCTATCCCAACGTCAAGCCCTTGTAATGTTGAAAACCATGGGATTTGAAAATGTTGTTGTTAAATATGTTCCATCTTCTTATAAGGACCTGGTAATCGGTCTGGAATACAATGGTCGGGAAGTTCGGTCGGGAGAAAGGATTCCAGTTGTAGGACAGCTGACTCTGAGTGTAAGTTCCGGGGAAAGCGAAGATTCCGATACTGAAGATTCTACGGACATTGAACAGCCAACTACTGACAAAGAAGATTCTTGGTTTTAAAACATGACGAATTTTTTTGAAGACATAGAAGAAGATGACTATCAGGAAGAATCGGAATTCCCGGAAAATACCGGAGAATTATATGAACACTTCCGGTTTGTTGCTGATAAAGGGCAAGGATTGTTACGTATAGATAAGTTCCTGGCCGATCGCATATTCAATGCAACCAGAAGCCGGATTCAACAGGCAGCTGAAGCCGGTTGCATCCTGGTTAATGATAAAGCTGTCAGATCCAACTACAGGATCAAACCGGAAGATGTGGTAACCATCATGATGGATCATCCCAAGAGGGACGTAGAAATCATTCCTGAAGAAATTCCACTCAACATTGTATATGAAGACGAAGATTTGATGGTTATCAATAAACCGCCTGGATTAGTAGTGCATCCCGGACATGGCAATTATTCAGGAACCATGATCAACGCTGTTGCCTGGCACTTAAAGGATGATCCTGCCTATGACTTCCATGACCCCCGCCTGGGACTGGTACACCGGATAGATAAAGATACATCCGGCTTGTTGGTCGTTGCTAAAAATCCGGAAGCCAAAAGCGATCTGGGCATGCAGTTTTACAACAAAACCACCCATCGGAAATATAATGCCATTGTATGGGGCATTGTTAAAGAAGATGAAGGCACCATTGTCGGAAATATAGGAAGGAGTCTGAAAGAAAGACAACAAATGGCTGTTTTCCCTAAAGGAAATTACGGCAAACCGGCAGTAACTCATTACAGGGTACTGGAAAGATTAGGTTATATTACTTTTGTGGAATGTATCCTGGAGACCGGACGCACACACCAGATCAGGGTACACATGAAACATATTGGTCACACAATATTCAATGACTCCAGATATGGCGGAAATCTGATCCTAAAAGGTAATAAGTTACCTAAATACAGATACTTTGTATACAATTGTTACAATGTTTGTCCCCGACAAGCATTGCATGCTAAAACACTGGGATTCATTCATCCCCGCACGAAAGAAGAGATGTTTTTTGACACAGAACTTCCTTGGGATATGAGTGAATTACTGGCAAAATGGAGAAAATATATTGCAGATAATTCTATTTGATAAATCATCATACGAAATTTATTAACCTATGAAAAATATTGCAATTGTTGCAGGAGGGTATTCTTCAGAATATGTAGTTTCACTGAAAAGTGCTGATGGTATTTATTCTTTCATTGATAAGAATAAATATTGTCCGTATATCGTATTACTGACAAAAAATTCATGGTACGTTCAATTACCTGGTGGATCAAGTGCTGATGTAGACAGGAACGACTTCAGTTTTTCCGTTGAAGGGAAAAAAACGACATTTGACTTCGCCTATATCACAATCCATGGAACTCCGGGAGAAGATGGCCGTTTGCAGGGATATTTTGATATGATCGGAATTCCCTATTCCTGTTGTGGAACATCTGCTGCTGCATTAACTTTCAATAAATTCATTTGCAACAATTACCTGAAGAATTTCGGGATACAAGTAGCAAACTCCATCCGTTTGCTTCCGGGGGAATCTGTTTCCGACAAAAAAGTAACAGACATGCTGGGACTTCCGGTATTTATCAAACCCAATGACGGAGGATCCAGCTTTGGCACCACCAAAGTAAAAACAACAGAGCAAATTCAACCGGCCATAGCGGCTGCTTTTAAAGAAGGAAAAGAAGTAATTATTGAAAGCTTCATGCCCGGAACAGAAGTTACCTGTGGTTGTTATAAGATAAAAGGGAAAGAAATTGTTTTCCCTATCACTGAAGTAGTCAGCAAAAATGAATTCTTTGATTTTGAAGCCAAATATACAGCTTCCAAAGTAGAGGAAATTACTCCTGCCCGCATATCGGAAGATTTAAGAGATGCTATTCAGCAACAAACGCTGAAAATATATGATTATGTTGCTGCAAAAGGTATCATTCGGGTTGATTATATCATATCTCCTGAAGGCACATTCAGAATGCTTGAAGTCAATACGACTCCAGGCATGACCATCACCAGTTTTATTCCACAGCAGGTACAAACAGCAGGTTTAAGCATGCAGGAAATATTATCAGACATTATTGAAAACGAAATAAATTGTAATTAACCTTAAGGAATCAATTTTTAGAGATATGGAACAGAAGAGTGAATTTGATGACATACGCCCATTATATGACAATGAAGTTCCCGGAGTAATCGAAGAACTATTACAAGATCCGGAATTTGAAAGGGTTGTCCATTTCCTTCTTCCCCATGTAGATTGGGAAAGATTTAAAACTTTAATGCGTAGTTTCAAAACTAAGAAAGAATTTCAGGATGGTATTGTGCGGCAAGTCGTAAAAGACTTAACCGACAAAAATGCAACATCTTTATCCTTAGCCGGAATAGAAAATCTCGACCAAAGCAAAGCTTATACGTATATATCCAATCATAGGGATATTGTGCTGGATGCTGGTATCCTCTGCGTATTAATAGCAGATGCAGGCTTAGACACAACTGAAATTGCGATCGGAGATAATTTACTGATTATGCCTTGGATCGAAAAATTGGTACGATTAAATAAAAGCTTCATTGTCAGACGGGGGGTATCAGTCCGCCAAATGCTTGAAGTATCCACTAACCTTTCTAAATATATCCATTATGCCATCAATGAGAAAAAACAGTCCGTATGGATTGCTCAACGGGAAGGCAGATCCAAAGATTCGACAGATAATACCCAGGAAAGTTTGCTTAAAATGCTTAGCCTGGCAGGAAATAATTTCATCAATGGGATCAAAAAGGTCAATATTGTACCTCTTTCTATCTCTTATGAATATGATCCCTGTGATTACCTGAAAGCAATGGAATTTCAATTGAAAAGAGACAATCCGGAATATAAAAAATCACCATTGGATGACCTGAAAAATATGGAAACCGGTCTCTTCGGATTCAAAGGAAATATATTCTTTCAGATAGCCCATCCAATCAATCCGATGATTGAACAATTGGATTCTCATCTTAATAAGCACGAACAAATAACTGCCGTTGCCGCCATTATCGACAGAGAAATCCATTTGAATTATAAATTTTTCCCGGGAAATTATATCGCTTTTGACCGTTTGACCGGAGAAGGGCGTTTCAAAGACAAATATTCCGACAAAGAATATGATGTATTTGAAACCTACCTTCAGAAACGATTAGATATGATAACGCTGGAAAACAAAGATGTTCCTTTCCTTACGGAAAAACTCTTGGAAATGTATGCCAATCCGCTAAGAAACTATTTGATAGCCAAAGGAATGTAGATGAAACATCCGTATAATTGTCAATTATCAATTGTTTTCTCCATTTTGCTATTGTGTTCCTGCAACAAAGAAACCGACTATGGTGTAGGAGAATACAGAGTAGATATGGTCAAAGTCGAATCTGATAATTCATTTTCTTTATTAGACAAAAACGAGACCACCTTATATAATGCAGATGCAAAAAAAATCCAGGGAATTGAGCCCGGCAACAGGATATTGTTGAATTATTCATACTTGGATCAGAAACAAAATGGGTATGACCACGTTATAAAAGTGAATGGAGCTTCATGGGTGCATTGTGATTCTGTACGTACAATTATGAGTTCCCTGAAAGACGACCCGATTTACTTTGAAAGCGCCTGGATTGGACAAAACTACCTGAATATGAGTTTTTATATTGATCAACATACGGAAACTCACCAGATTGCTTTGATACAAACAAACACAACAAATGTATCAGGCAATCATTATACCCATCTCGAACTCAGGCATGATAACAAAGATGATTCTCCCGGTTCCAGAAAAAAAATCAATGCATCCTTTGATTTAAGTCCCCTGAACCTGATTTCCGGAAAAGACACCATTATTCTGAAAATTCAGGCTACTTACTATTATCAAATTGAAGAATACATATTGCCGTATTAATTATGCAAAACAAAAAGATGAATCACGGATTTGTAAGAGTTGCTGCTGCTATTCCGGAAATAAAAGTTGCCGATTGTACTTTTAACAGTTTGAAGATAATCGAATTGATACGGGAAGCCATTGACCGTCAGGTGCAAATTATATGTTTTCCTGAATTGAGTATCAGTGCATATACTTGCGGTGATTTATTTCATCAAAGCCTGTTGTTGCAAGAAACAGAAAATGCCTTGTCGCATATCATCAACGAAACGGCAACTTCTCATATCATAGGTATCGTCGGCTTACCTGTCCGGCAAGATGACCGGATATTCAATACTGCAGTCGTTTTTCAGGCGGGAAAAATTTTAGGAGTAGTGCCCAAAACTTATCTTCCGAATTATGATGAGTTTTATGAAAAAAGATGGTTTTCTCCGGCAAAAGATATCACTCATCATACCATTGAATTATGTGGACAGGAAGAAATTCCTTTCGGTATAAACATATTATTCGGAGACCGTTATTATCGTTTTGCCATTGAGATATGCGAAGATTTGTGGACAACCATTCCTCCCAGTTCACAACATGCACAAAACGGAGCTCATATCGTTTTCAATCTCTCTGCCAGCAATGAGTTGGTCGGAAAAAATGATTACCGGAAATTATTGATAGAGCAACAATCTGCCCGGTGCTATGCCGGCTATGTATATGTTTCTTCCGGTTGGGGAGAATCTACAACCGATCTTGTTTTTTCAGGTAATGCAAGCATTGCGGAGAATGGAATAATCCTTTCTGAAGCTAAACGTTTTTCTTTTGAGAAGCAACTTATCATCAATGAAATTGATATTGACCGGTTGATTTCAGAAAGACAGAAGAAAATGTATGGCAATGATGCTTTGGCAGCAGATTATCAAACAATTTCTACCGGTCTTCTTACCCTCAAACATTTTTCTCTTTCAAGGAAAGTCAATCCTTATCCTTTTATCCCGGGAAAAAGCCGGTATCATGAAAGATGTGAAGAGATTTTTCATATCCAGATCGGAGGTTTGGCCAAACGGCTTATGCATACCCGTGCACAATCATCAGTCCTGGGTATATCCGGAGGATTAGATTCCACACTGGCACTATTAGTCTGTACCAAAACGTATGACAAACTAAACATTCCAAGGAAAAATATTACTGCTGTTACCATGCCGGGATATGGAACTACCGGACGCACCTACAACAATGCCATACAACTGATGCAATTGTTAGGCGTGACCATCCGTGAGATAGATATTAAACCCGCTTGTGAACAACATTTCAAAGATATAGGACATGATCCGTCTTTGCATGACGTTGTTTTTGAGAATTCCCAGGCCCGTGAACGCACACAAATCCTGATGGATATTGCAAACCAATGTAATGGATTGGTTATAGGCACAGGTGATATGTCTGAGCTCGCTTTAGGATGGGCTACATATAATGGAGATCACATGTCAATGTACGGAGTCAATGCCGGAGTCCCCAAAACATTGGTCCGCCACCTGGTAGAATGGGTAGCCGAAACTCAGGTAGAACAAACTGTTGGGAATATATTGAGAGATATTATTCAAACGCCTGTGAGTCCGGAGTTATTACCTGCAGACGGAAACGGACAAATTGCACAAAAAACAGAAGATCTGGTAGGTCCTTATGAATTACACGATTTTTTCCTTTATTACATGATTCGTTTCGGATTTGAACCTGAAAAGATATTCTTCCTGGCACAGCATGCTTTTTTTGAAAAATATGACGATGAAACCATCCGTAAATGGTTAAAAGTTTTTTACCGGCGTTTCTTTTCCCAGCAATTCAAACGCTCATGCATGCCGGACGGACCTAAAATCGGCTCTGTAAATCTCTCTCCACGAGGAGACTGGCGAATGCCCAGTGATGTATCGGCAAACCTGTGGCTGCGTTGGTCAGAATGATTTGAATCCCATAATTTCCCGTACTTCCCTGATGGTTTTACGGGCATTTTCACGTGCTTTTTCAGCTCCTTCGTTCACCACCTTACGCAAATAACCTTCATTGTTCTGAATATCAATGATTCGTTCGCGGATAGGAGCTGTCACTTTGATAATATCTTCTGCCAATTGTTTCTTCAGATCTCCATAGCGGATCACACAATTATTCCATTGGTCATCAAAGTGTTTCACAACTTCAGGAGTAGATACAACTTTAAGAATTGTAAACAGGTTTTCTATACATTCGGGCTTTTCCTGGTTAGGAACTGTAGGGCCCTGGTCTGTTAATGCTCTTTTTACTTTCTTTTCAATAGCAGACGGTTCATCATAGAGATAAATACAATTCCCCTCTGATTTTCCCATTTTACCACTCCCATCCAATCCCGGAATTTTGATCAGTTCACTGCCGAAATTATATGCTGTAGGTTCAGGAAAGAATTCCACACCATATTTGTTATTGAAACGTTTAGCATAATTGCGCGTCATCTCCAGGTGCTGTTCCTGGTCTTTTCCCACAGGCACTTTAGCTGCCTTGTGTATCAAAATATCTGCAGCCTGCAAAACAGGATAAGTAAGCAAACCGGCATTTACATTATTGGGTTGTTTGCGTGCTTTTTCTTTGAAAGAAACAGTCTTTTCCAGCTCTCCAAGATAAGCATGCATATTAAGTAACAGATACAATTCTGCTATTTCTTTGACATCACTTTGTATATAAATAGTAGATTTTTCAGGATCCAGACCTGCCGCCAGATATTCGGAAAGCACATTTTTTACATTTACATGTAACATTTTAGGATCCGGATGTGTAGTCAGCGAATGCCAATCGGCTATAAAGAAATAACAGGAATCTGTTTCCTGCATTTTTATAAAGTTCACCAATGCTCCGTAATAATTTCCCAAATGCAAATTTCCTGTGGGCCGGATGCCACTGAGTACTATGTCCATATGTTGCTACTATTTTTACAAATTAAGGTGCAAAGGTAATATTTTTTACTGTAATTTCAAACGACATGCTCTCTCCTGTCTGGGCAAATACATCTTAATTCGTTAGTATTTTCAATAAATAATCACAACCTCTCCCATTAACCCAGATGCAGGATTGGACATAATAAATACAAAAAAGTAAAAATTTTACATGAAAACATTTTTATTTAAAAAATAAGTCATATATTTGCGCAATAAATTTAAACTTAATTAAGATATGAAGCACACTATTTACCTTAACCTGAATTATTCATACTCTCCCATTTCCTTATTGAGGGAGCTCTTTTCTATCTGTGCCG
>JAVBMQ010000015.1:0-17862 GCA_031552335.1 Bacteroidales bacterium
CCAGCCATGTTTCAGAATATCTTCTTTTATTTTTTTTGCTTCTTTTTTCCAGGCTGTTTCGTAATCTTTTTGTCCCAGGAATGCAGCAATACCAATAGCCCTGTCTAAAGCCACCCAGCACATGATTTTAGAGAATACAAAATGTTGTTCCCGGTTACGGAACTCCCAGATACTCCGGTCAGGATTTCTCCATTCCGTATAGACTGTTTTTACAATAGCTCTCACAACTTCCCACATTTCTTCAATTTCATCCAAAGTCCCCGGGAAATGAAAATAATAACTATGAATCACATCCATCAGGTATCCTAAAGAATCGTTTTGTTTCTGATTATATGCAGCATTTCCGATTCTTACAGGTTGTGAGTTCTGGTATCCGGTTAGGTGAGGCAATATTTCTTCACTTAAAACCCTGTTCCCATCGATGCCATACATAATTTGGAGAGAATCAGATTTTGATTTCAGGATACTTTTGATGAAAGACATGAATCGCTTTGCAGTAGACTGATGTCCGAGGTTGATCAGGGTTTCTATAGACATAGAAGCATCCCGTATCCAGCAAAAACGGTAATCCCAATTTCGTTCTTCACCAATGGTTTCCGGAATACTTGTGGTCAGAGCAGCGATAACCGCTCCGGAATACTCATATGACATTAGTTTCAGAATCAACAGGCTTCTGGCAATAATATCATTATAATATTTGAATTTTCGAGACCGATTATTCCAGTTCAACCAATAAACTTTGGTCCTTTGGTATTCTAAATAAACACGTTCAGTATCAATAGGAATCAGTTTCTGGTTGTATGAGAGTAACAGGAATTCTTCGTTTTCCAGTAAAATCTCATCACTGTTAAGTATTGTATCAGAATCCAGACTGGAATACAGGTACATATTTTCATTCCCGTTGATGAGAGAAAAAGTCCGGATAAAATCGGGAAATTTTCGATTCAGTACAGCCTCCCTTCCATAATTCATGATGGGATCGTATTTGATCCGAAAACGAGGTTTGCCTTCCAGCAGCCGAATGTAACGGTATATTTCCGCAGGCATATAATGATCATTATTGAATGTCCGGTAACGAGGCATAAAATCAAGTACTTCAAAACTACCTTCAGTAGAAGTAAAGGTAGTACACAAAATATTGGTTCCCGTGAGATATTTTTGGAATGTTTGATATTTTTCAGACACAATAAATGCAAAGCAACCACCCTTTTTATTATCCAGTATCTTTGAAAATACCGATGGCGAGTCGAATATCGGGAAACACAACCAGTCTATACTGCCTTCTTTAGAAATCAAAGCAGCCGTTTTGCAGTTTCCTATAACACCATAATCCAGATTGTTCATATGTGTTTTGAAATTTTGAATTTTGAATTCTAAATTTTGAATTGGACATTTCTTTCCCTATTCTATTAATTTGTTGAGAAAAGAAAGTGTTTGCTGTTGAGTTGGAATGTTATATCCTGCAACGTCTGAATCTTTTCCCACTTTGATGCTGATGGCATCTTTCGGCAGGGCAAGAAACATTTCTTCATCAGTGGTATCATCTCCGATAGCCATAATAAAATCATATTTTTCTTTCAGGATCAACCTTCCGACTTCAGCACCTTTGCCGATACCACTTGGTTTTATTTCTACAATTTTATTCCCTTTCATGATTTGCAGGTTATGGCGGAAGCAGGGATTGATCATTGCCTCAATCAGTTGTACAACTCTCAAGTCTGCCAGCCAGGCATCTACATTTCTGTAATGCCATACCAAGGCTGTATCCTTTATTTCAAGTTCTGAAAGCGGAGTTCTCTTTACTGTTCGTTTCATGATATCCAAAATTTCGTTATCCCATTCGGTTTTACGTATATTCTGATACCATCTTCCGTTCTCCCGATAAGAAGCTCCGTGTTCTGCCGTAAGACCTATCGGCAGATGTCCAAGCCATTTAGCCAGGGTATACCGGTCTCTTCCGCTGCTGATCACTACTTTGTTTTTAGGATCTTTGCTTAATGTGGACAACAACTTCAGCAATTCCGGAGGCGGAACTGCATTTTTGGGGTTTTTGTGAAAGGGAACTAATGTTCCATCATAATCAAGTATAATCAGTCTTTTTTTTGATCCATTATATGCAGTCTTAATAACATGCAGATTGTCTTTTGCTACAAGTTTTTTTCGTAAAAGATCATTTTTTTCTTTTACAGTAGCCAATTCATCCAAGAAATCTTCGGCCCATTGTCTTACTGTTTGAGAAGATATGATATCCTGCATGGAATGCAATCTTCTTTTTTGCTCTTTAGCTGGCATTTCAAGAGCTTCAATAATTGCATCCTCAATTTCCTGTGTGCTGGTGGGGTTGATGATGATAGCATCTGATAATTCAGTAGAGGCTCCAGCCATTTCGCTCAAAATCAAAACTGCAGGCTGATCTCTTTGGGTTGCCAGGTATTCTTTGGCGACCAGATTCATCCCATCTCTTAATGAAGTGATCATAGCGATATCGCTGATATGGTAGAATTGTACCAGTTCTTCAAAGCCGAAGTTCCGGTAAAAATAATACACCGGTCGCCAGTCGGCAGAAGAAAACTTTCCATTAATAGCCCCTACAGTTTTATCTATATTATCCTTTAGCTCTGAATAAGAGGCTACGTGATCTCTGGAAGGTGCAACAATCATCACTAAAGAGACTTTTCCCTTATATGACGGATTATTTATCAGGAAATTTTCGAAGCTTCTCAGTCTGATCAATATTCCTTTGCTATAATCCAGTCTGTCAACAGATAAAATCAATTTTCCTCCGCCGAAATCTCTCCTTAATTTTTGGGCTTTTCCCTTTAACTTTCTGTTAAGCATAGCCTGGTGGAATTTTTCATAGTGGATACCCATGGGAAAGGCATCCACATATATCACTCGTCCAAGGGAATAGATTTCATCCAGAATACAATCTAATTTCAATACCCGGAAAACAGCGCTTATGAAGTGTCTCATGTAACCATGGGTATGGAAAGCAACCAGGTCGGCGCCCAACAGGCCATTCAACAGCTCAGCCCTTTCGGCAATATTGCGGAATAATTCATAAGAAGGAAAAGGAATATGATGGAAATAACCGATACTAACTTCAGGCATTTGCTTACGTATCATCCCGGGAAGTAGCATGAGATGGTAGTCGTGTATCCAGACAATATCTTCGGGTTCGATAATTTCCATGACCTGTTCGCAAAATAAAGCATTTACTTCTTTATAAGCTTCCCAGTATTTGTTCTCATGATGAATATAAGATGGGAAATAATGGCAGAGAGGCCAGAGGACGTTGTTGCTATAACCTTCATAATAATTTTCAATTTGATCAGGAGAAAGATATACCGGATAATAATTTCCGGATTTCAGTTCCCGGTTGATCATCTTTCTTTTTTGATCATCTTCAAGATACATTCCCGGCCAACCGATCCAGCATTTTTCCATATTTGTTTCAAGTGAATCGAGTCCGGTTGCCAGTCCGCCGGAACTTGCTGTTATTTTGAAATTATTTTCCTCTTCAATGATTTTCAGGGGTAGTCGATTGGAGATAATAATCAGTTTCATGAGAATTCGAGTAAAGTAATAAGAATAATAGAATCACTGCATATTTTGCAAATATAGTGATTTGATATATTAATTATATTTAACTTGTTAGAAAAAATAAAAAGAATGGTCTTGATTGTAGATTCATTTACAAAAATTACTTGTGTTTTTCGGGCATGTGGCGTTACAAGGAATAGAATCTTGATGCTGGGGTGCTATTCAGAAAGACCGGGAAACAAGAATAATAAGGAAATCAGAAAATTCATACCGGTTATTTTATTAGTTCAAAGCTATTGAAACTATCCGGCTTTGAACCAGGATCTGTGTTTTCATAAATATCGGTTGGAGATAATTGTTGTTCCATTTATCTTAAATTTCTATTAAAGGATCCCAGAATACATTCTTCCGTAAGGGATGAGGCAGACAATGTCATATATGGATTGTTTGAAATTTTCTTTTTCCGTTTGATTCATCAGGAATGATCATAATTGGCATGTAAAGATACGTCAATTATTTGTATGAGGAATAATACCTTTATATCAATAAAGCTACAGGAACTTTTCTATATATCACAAGTTTTAGGGATTTGACTCTTTAAAAATACCGTTTTTTAGTGATTGTACAAAGTATAAGCAGACTCTACCTTTGCAATCTGAAAAAAGAGCACTAAAAAAGAGATAGCAGATGAGGTTGAGATTGTATTTAGTTGGATTGTTTTATTTGTCAGGTCTGTTTATTTGTAATAATCTGGTTTATTCATCTTCCACTGTCGGTGAACAGGCATTTGGAGATGTCACAGGGAAAATAATCAATTTACAACAAGAACCTGTTTTCCCTGCTGTAATTAAGATTGATTCATTAGCTATAGGGGTTCATAATAATGAAAGAGGTATTTATACTCTGAAGGAAGTTCCTGCTGGCAAACATATTCTGACTGTGTCAGGAGTAGGATTTAAAACAACCAAAGTGAATGTTTCTATTCTGGCAAATAAATCGAATCAAATCAAAGACATTGTTATTGATGAAAATCACGAACTTTCAGAAGTAATGGTGATTGGAAAAACCGAAAAAAGAAAAATACAGGAACTTGCTTTTGCTGTAGGAGTATTGGATTTTTCAGAATCTTATCATACATCAGCTGATGTGGCGACCCTTACCAACAGGATTACAGGTGTTCGTATCCGGGAAGAAGGGGGTGTCGGATCGGGTTACAGTTTTTCTCTCAACGGGTTCTCCGGAAAACAAATCAAATTCTTTTTAGATGGTTTACCTATAGATAATTTTGGGGTGTCATTCGGCTTGAATAACCTGCCTGTCAATATGGTAGAACGGGTAGAAGTGTATAAAGGAGTTATTCCCGTTGTATTAGGAGCTGATGCCCTGGGAGGTGCAGTGAACATTGTTTCCCGGAAAACTCCGAATTATTTGGATGTTTCGTATTCTATAGGATCATTTAATACCCATAAGTTTTCTATCAATGGTGCGTTTACCACAAAATCAGGATTTACTACCCGGATCAATTCTTTCCTGAATTATTCCGACAATGATTATAAAGTATATGTTCCTATTATTGATCTAACGACCAGACAAAAAACAGGTAATCAATGGGTGAAGCGTTTTCATGATCAGTATCAATCAGCAGGAATACGCTTAGAGGCAGGATTGGTCAATAAGTCGTATGCAGATTATTTGTTGGCCGGAATCATTGTTTCTGAAAATGAAAAAGATATACAGAACGGAGTCGTTATGGACAATGTTTATGGCGCTAGAACAGCCAATAGCCAGTCACTTATTCCTACGCTGAGGTATAAAAAAACAAATTTATTTGCCGATAGATTAGACCTGTCTTTTTATGGGTCATATATTGACGTAAATGATCATTCCATAGACACGGTTCCCAGAACATACAACTGGCTTGGGGACTGGAGACACAATGACTCCGAACATTCCGGAGAAAGGCAACGATCTCAGCTGGATATTACTACGAGGCAGTGGCAAACAAACACAACCATTGATTATACTTTCAATCCTCATCATAGTATTTCTCTTAATCATCTGTTTTCAACAGAAGAAAGGAAAGCCTCAGACATTGAAGACCCGGCTAATCAGTATAATCAGATTCCTCAAAGTGTAGATAAACAAATGATTGGTTTGGGTTGGATCGGTAAATATAAAAAGTGGAATGCGACTTTGTTTGGAAAATTATTCCGGATGACAGGGGAAACATATCAGACTAATCTTTATACCACAGGATTAACTCATGTTTCAATAGATTATACTAAATTGGGTTATGGCGCAGCAGCTACATACTTTATTTTGCCAAAGATGCAGGCAAAATTGTCTTATGAGCATACTTATCGTTTGCCCGAAGCATACGAGATGTTTGGGGATAATCAGGAAAATTCCCGGAATGCCGGATTGAAGCCCGAAAGTAGTAACAATGTTAATCTGGGAATCATCTATGAACTGGATTTTCCGGAAGACAATGTGTTACAAATAGAAAGCAATTTCTTATTCAGGGATTCCAGGGATTTTATTCATAAAGAGTTGAAACAACCAAGCATGATGTATGTCAATATCGGTAAAGTGAGAACGACAGGAACAGAGCTAAGCATGAAATATTCATGGAAGCATATGATTCATGCAGGGGCAAACTTTACTTATCAGTATATAATAGATAATAGTAAAACAACTCCCTCACAAACAGTTGGAGGCGTTGAAAATGAAAACTTCAATTATGAGGTACAATTGCCAAATATCCCATATTTATTTGGAAATCTTAGTCTTGGATATTCCAAACACAATCTTTTGATAAAAAACTCAGCGTTTACAATCGATTATTTCCTCAATTATGTAAAAGATTATTATTTATCATGGCCTACACTCGGTTTGAGGGAGACCAAAGATGTTATTCCTCAACAGCTTTCACATAATATAGCTTTTGGCTATTCTCTGCAAAACGGACGATACAATATTTCCTTTGAATGTAATAATTTTACGGATGAGGCTTTGTATGATAATTTTAAGTTACAAAAACCCGGACGCTTTTTTTATGCGAAATTCAGATATTATCTCGGTAAATAAATATTTTAATAGTTTTCAAATATGAATAAATTCAGAAAATTTGTAGCTTTTTTAGCTGTCGGAACTTTGATGTTCGGTGCTGTCTCCTGTAGTGACGACAATGATAATAATGGAGGTGGAGGTTCGGATGTGAATGAGCCTTATATCATTTGTTTAGGAATAACTTCCAATTCCACAACCAGTTATTATGTAGTTCCTACGGATAATCTGACAGAAGGAACGATTTCGGCCACTGGTAGGGGAATCGAACAAAACGGATACCGTTCTTTCCAGATCGGAAATAATTCTCTTTTCAGCATTGGAGGTTTAGGTTTGACTGATGCCAATATCATAACAAAAGATTCTGAAGGGAAATTACAACAAAAAGGTTCTTTTGTTTTCGATAAAGCACTAACTGCTTTTGAACAGGCCGATGGAGAGAATATGTTGGCTGTCGATATTCCAACTACTCCGGCCGGAGGAGACATGTTCAGATTCTACATCCTCCATATCAATAGCGGAGCCATAACAAAAACAGTCTCTAAACCTGTTTCGGAATTGTCAACCTTAGATTGGCCTCGTATCACAGGGATGACTATCAGCGACAATAAAATATATATGACTTTCTATCTATCGGATGAAACTGTAAAACCCACAGTAACCCGCTATATTGATAAGGCTTATGTTGCGGTATATTCGTATCCGGAACTGGAGCTTATTGCCATGATGGAAGATGACCGAGCTGCTATTGCCGGATCCTGGAATGCATATAACGGAATTTTCAAAACAGAATCAGGTGATATGTATACTTTTTCTAATACATCGATTGCCAATGGATATTCTCAGAGTAGTACTAAAAAGGCAGCATTCCTGCATATTCCTGAAGGATCTACAAGTTTTGATGATTATTATTTTGATGTGGAAACTGCAGCCGGAGGATTGAAGCCTGTGCATATGCAATATCTGGGTACCGGCAAATTCTTTGCTCAGGTGACTACTTTGCAATCAGATGAAATGACTCGTTGGATGGATAAAAGCCTGAAATGTTGTATCATTGATGTAATTAAAAAGACGGTTACAGATATTCCTCAGATTCCTCTTCATGAAGGTAATGGCGGACAACGGATGAGTGGAATCATAGAAGATGGTTATTTTTATTATCCGATTCAGACAGAGGCCGGTATTTATTTCTATAAAGTAAATATTGATGCATCAACAGCAGAAAGAGGAGCTAAAGTACAAACGAACTTTGTTTCCGGTTCTTTCAAAATGGACTAAAAGGGAACAACTATAAACTTGAAAAAATAGCCGGCTGGTCCGGCTATTTGTATAATGTCCATATGAATAAAACATTCAGGAAAATCAGTGTGAAGATACATCTCTGGCTTGGTTTGTTGTCGGGGATTGTTGTTTTTATTGTTTGTATCACAGGCAGTTTATATTGTTTCAAAGATGAAATTAACAATGCTGTCCAGACATGGCGGTTTGTAACACCCGAAACGAAACCAGTCTTATATCCTTCTGAAGTAATTGATATTGCTAATACTGAGATAAAAAATGATACTCCAACAGCTATAACCTATGGAGAGTCATCCGATGCAGTGTTTGTCGATTATTTCAATCCGGACAAAGGTATGCAAACGGTTTTCATAAATCCATATAACGGAACCGTGTTGAAAATCGTAACGAAATCAAAAGATGAATTTGACTTTTTTAAATTTGTTATTTCCGGTCACAGGAGTCTATGGCTACCACGAGAGATTGGCAAGCCCATTGTTGGATATGGTGTCCTGATTTTTGTGGTTACTTTGATTACCGGAATGGTTCTTTGGTGGCCGAAAAAATGGAATAAAAATACTGTCCGAAAAAAAATTACAATCAAGCGACGTCCTTTTTTTCGTTTGAATTGGGATTTACACAATGTATTGGGAGGATATGCTTTTATTTTTTTATTGATTATTTGCTTTACAGGAATGATCCGGAGTTTCGGATGGTTCAGTGAATCGGTTTATTATATTACATCCGGAGGAAAAAGATTGCAGCCATACAACATGCCGAAATCTGATACATTGCAAATCAACAGTCAATTATCAGATCCGTTGGATCGGCTTTATGCTCGTCTCAGAAAAGAAGAATCACAGGCAAAAATACTGTATTTTGCTTTGCCAGGTGCTGTAGATGGGGTAATCCGTGTCAGTGTAGTTCATGCAAGAGGATCTCACTATAAAACAGATAATTTATTTTTTGATCAGTATACTTTAGAAGTATTGGAAGGAAAAGGACCTTATGCCGGAAGATACAAAGACGCGGCTTTTGCAGATAAACTTCGGCGGATGAATTTGGAGATTCATGATGGACGTATATTAGGTTTGCCAGGGAAAATACTGGCCTTTTTAGTGAGTCTGATTGGGGCTTCGTTGCCTGTTACCGGAGTGATTGTTTGGTATCGGAAGTTGAAAAGAGTAAGATCTGATGGCTCTATTTGTTGAGGTGGAAATTTTAAAAGAAGAAACGGGTAAATGATATCAATCTACCCGTTCCATCTTTTTAATTAATTCAATTCTTCAATCACATCCGCATCAGGTGCATTTTTCTTGACAGATTCAATGCCATTATCTCTGGAGGCTACAGATTCGTACATTTCACTGGTACCAATAATTTGTCCGTTAGTAGCTTTCAGATTAAAGTATGGCTTACCGTTTTTTGCCGTTAATCTGTCAAATCTCTCATCTACCTGTGAATTCTTTTTTACTGATTCCACACCATTCATACAAGCGCTTTTAGTAGTATACCCTTCACTGGCTAAGATCTCCTGACCATTACTTGCTTTCAAATTAAATTGAAATTCTCCATTTTTTCTTTTGGTAATAACGAATTTTCCCATGATACAATAAATTATAAATTAATAAATGAAAAATAGGCTAAGTTGTTATAATTGCTATATATGTACGACTTACTTGTCGCACATTTTTTGCAAATATAATACTTACTAACCGAATTTTCCCAAATTCTGTTGAACAAAATACGTTTGCTTACCCGGCAAATTCACTATTCCTGTTTTCCCTCCATTCGCTTGGCGTTTTATCATAGGTTTGTTTAAAGAAAGTACTGAAAGCGCTTAAGCTTTTAAAACCGCATATTTCAGCAATATTTTTCAGAGACATGTATTGATGTAGTGGGTTTTCCATCATTTCTATTGCCTTGTCCAGCCGGTAAGTATTAATTAACTGGTAAAAGTAGTATTCAATTCCTGATTGATAAGCCTTGAAAGATATGTCCGGTTGGTTCCCAGCATTTCGCGCACTTTCTCGCTGTTGAGTTCCGGGTCTTTGAAGATTTCATCATTCTCAAGCAACTTAAGTAAGTTCTGTTTCAGTACATTGTGCTTTTCCCGTGGAAGATCAAAAAGCATAGCGCAACCAGTCTATTGACTCTTGCCGGCTTAAAAGGCAATGAAAGAATCACCATTTCAAACATGAACGGACATACATTCTTGACTCGCCAAGCAGCAAACAGTGAAGAAACCTTTGCTATCAGTCATTTGGTAAAAGGGGTATATCTTGTCGGGGTTGCGAGTGAAGATGCGAATGTGGTGTTAAAATTAGTAGTGAAGTAATAAGATATAGCAGTAGAGACGCAGTGCATCAGGTCTCTACTGCATATTTGCATAAAATAATAAGAATTTTTTCAGGTATAGTTTTGATAAATTTTGTGGTCTCGTCCAAAAATTGTACTTTTGATTGCTCAGGAGTAAATTATTCAAAATTAAATACCATGTCATTATTTAAAAACAAATTAGTATTCGTATTTTTACTCGAAATATTTTCAATATGGAATGTTTTTTCACAACAAATCAATCCCGATGTTTTATATAAGATTGTCAGTCCGTCAGGCTTAGCAATAGACAATGTAGAATCCAGAGAAAATGATGCTGTGCTTTTCTTGGGGAAAGACCAGAGAGGAAAAGGAGGACAGGTCTGGAAAATAACATTGCTGGCGAATGGCTATTATACGATTACCAATCCTTTTTGTAATAAAAGTATAGATAATGTCGGCAAATCTTCCGGAAGCGGAAATCCGGTTATCCAGTGGGATGCTTCATCCAACAATGCAAACCAACATTGGAAATTTACGGTAACAGGTACAGGTGCGTATACGATTACCCAACGTAGCAGTGACATGGCTCTGGCTTTTGCCGGAGATGAAACTGTCGGAGCGAAAGTCTCTCAATTACCGAATGTGATTCAAACCTGGCGATTGGTGCCGACCAGTATGAAAGCTCCCATAGAAGCAAAAGTAAAAAGGAGTAAAAATGAATGGGAGAACGAAACTATTTTTGCGGTTAATAAAGAACCCGGGCATGTTACGTATATTCCTTTTCCCTCAGTTGAGAGTCTCAAAGTAGATAAAAGTTTCGATAAACCCTGGCTGGAACCTGCGTCATCGTTGTATCAATCATTGAATGGTAATTGGAAATTTAATTGGGTAAAACAACCATCCGAACGTCCCATGGATTTTTTCAAACCCGGATACAATGTTTCCTCCTGGAAAGAAATACCTGTACCGTCTAATTGGGAAATGCATGGATACGGTACCCCTATTTATACAAATATCAGATATCCTTACAAGAATAATCCTCCGTTTATTGAACCGCAAAAGGGATATACTAATGAAAAAGAACCTAATCCTGTTGGATCATATCGTCGTGACTTTGATATCTCGTCGGATTGGGATGGAAAAGAAGTTTTTGTCCATTTTGATGGAGTGTATAGTGGTTTTTTTGTATGGATAAACGGAAAGAAGGCAGGATATAGTCAAGGAGCCAATAATGTGGCCGAATTTGATATCACCGAATATGTTAAGGCTGGAAAAAACACCATTGCTGTGCAGGTTTTCCGTTGGACGGATGGCAGTTACATTGAAGACCAGGATATGTTCCGTATGAGCGGTATCCATCGTGATGTGTATCTATGTGCTACTCCTAAAGTTCATGTACGTGACTATCATTTGTCGTCCGAATTTAACGGAGACGATTATTCTTCGGCTACATTCAAAGCCAAAACTTTTATAAAAAATTATGATAATAAAGGATCGGCTGCTCCAGTGGTTAATGTTACCTTACTGGATCCGCAAGGCAACGTTGTTGCCGATATTTCAAAAAATACAAATAAATTGAACGGAGAGGAAGAACAGTCCTTTGAGCTACAGGCTTTGATTACAGCTCCTTTATTATGGTCGGCAGAAAAACCGGATCTCTATACAGCTATTGTTTCTTTGAAAGACAATAATGGAAATATAACAGAAGCCATGTCTTCTAAATTCGGATTTCGCAAAATAGAAATAAAGAACAAGCGGGTCTATATCAATAATGAGCAGGTGTTTTTCAAAGGAGCGAACAGACATGATACTCATCCCATCTATGGCAAGAGTGTTCCTGTAGAGTCGATGATACAGGATGTGCAGATGATGAAATGTTATAATATCAATACCATTCGTACGAGTCATTATCCGAACCATGCTAAAATGTATGCTATTTACGATTACTATGGCCTTTACACAGTGGATGAAGCCGATATTGAAAATCACGGAAACCATTCCATCAGTAATATGCCTTCGTGGTTGCCTGCGTATAAAGATCGTTTGGAAAGGATGATACAGCGAGACAGAAATCATCCGTCTGTTATTTTCTGGTCGATGGGAAATGAAGGTGGAAACGGAGATAATTTCGATGAAATAGCAAAACTTGCCCGGTCGATGGACTCCTCTCGTCTGGTACACTATGAAGGACGGAATGAATCAGCTGATATTGATTCTCACATGTATCCGTCATTGACAAACATGGCTGCATTCGATCAACAGGAGAGTGATAAACCTTATTTTCTATGTGAGTATGCGCATGCTATGGGTAATGCTGCCGGTAATCTTGCCGAATATTGGGATTATATTGAAAATAATTCACAGCGTATGATTGGAGGTTGTATTTGGGATTGGGTTGACCAGGCTATTGTCAAATTCGGAGGGGGCCAAAACAGATATTACTATGGAGGAGATTTTGGAGACCAACCGAATGATGCTGATTTTGTATGTAACGGATTGACTACTCCGGATAGGAGGGAGACTGCTAAGTTGTTGGAAGTAAAAAAAATATATCAATATGTTAAGTTCAGACCTTTATCCTTATTAACCGGAAAGATTGAAATTGAAAACCGGTATGATTTTACAAACCTGAACGAGTTTAACTGCACATGGGAACTGATAAAAGATGGAGTTTCAGTCGAGTCAGGATCTGTGAATCCGGTAAATCTTGCTCCCAACCAAAAAACAAGCTTAGTTGTTCCGTATAACCGGAGCCTGGATTCCGGAATCGAATATTTCTTGAATGTATATTTCAAACTGAAAGAAAATACCAGTTGGGAAAAAGCAGGTCATGTAGTTGCCTCAGAACAATTTGCACTCAACAGAAAACAATTATTGCCGACATTACAAACAGTTTCCATGCAGAGTATCCGGTCGGAAAAAACAGGGAATGATCTGTTAATATCCGGAAATGAATTCACCACTGTTTTTGATACACAAACCGGAGTGATGAAATCGTTGAAGTACGGAAATAAAGAAATGATCTATGATAACAAGGGATTTGAACTGAATTGGTACCGGAGCCTGAATAATGATAAGTATACCGACCAGAACTACTATCCGGCAGACTATAATAAACCTGTGTTCACATATCAGACAAGTGATGATAAGAAGTCAGTCGTTGTAATAGTGAGTAAGACAGCAACCATTAAATTTGAAAAACCGATACAAATTCCGTATTTAGTTAAATATCAAATTTATGCGGATGGAACTATAGATGTTGATGCCAATTTTACTGCTCCTGCAGTCAATCGGATACATCGTTTGGGCTTACAGATTATACTCCCTTCAGGTTTGGAGAACATTCAGTATTATGGACGTGGACCGCATGAAAATTATTCCGACAGGAAGCATTCTGCATTTTTCGGTCTTTATAAAACAACGGCTACGGGTATGGAAACAGAACATTATGTACGTGCCCAAAGTATGGGTAACAGGGAAGATATCCGCTGGTTTAGAGTCACAGATAATAATGGTCAGGGATTGAAAGTCTCTTCCAAAGACCGTTTGAGTTTCAGTGCACTTCATTTCACCGATAATGAGTTGTGGCAGGCAAAACATGATTTTATGCTCGATGAGATACGTAAACCCGAAGTATACCTTAACTTAGATTGTATACAGGAAGGCGTAGGAAATGCCAGTTGTGGACCGGTAACACTGTCCGAATACATGATCCCTAATGGCCAGAACATCAGTTATTCGTTTAGGGTTGAGAGTGTAAAGTAATCTGATATCCGACAAATAATGAATCTCATGAGAAAAAGATTTTTATTGACTTTAAGTTTATGGCTGGTTTTAGGCGGTAGCTTTGTGGTGCAGGCAAGTATGTATGAAAATGTTACAATTGTAAGTGATAATACACGATATGTATCACAACGTCCCAAAGAACAAGACCGCTTGTTTGCTTCAAAAGCAATCGACAGTAAAGTACAGGAAGTAAAGCAATTGCTTGTTAATGCCCGTTTGGCATGGATGTTTGAAAACTGTTTTCCAAATACCCTGGATACAACTGTTCGCTATTACCAGACTGATGGAGAAGACGATACATTGGTATATACAGGTGATATTCATGCGATGTGGTTGCGTGATTCAGGGGCTCAGGTATGGCCTTATATCCAGTTTGCCAATCAGGATCCTGAATTGAAGAAAATGTTGCGTGGTACAATCCTTCGTCAGTTCAAATGTATTATCCTCGATCCTTATGCCAATGCGTTCCTTGATCCGCATGATCCTAATCCTGATCACAATTGGATGAGTGATATGACGGATATGCAACCAGAGTTACATGAACGTAAATGGGAGATAGACTCACTATGTTATGTGATCCGTTTGGCCTATCAATATTGGCTGGTAACAGGAGATTCGAGTATTTTTGGTGCTGAATGGGACAAAGCGATTGCTTTGGTGTTGCAAACATTCAAAGAACAACAAAAGAAAGATGGTCCCGGACCTTATAAATTTCAACGCAAGACAGAAAGACAGTTGGACACAATGTCTAATAACGGAATGGGTAATCCTGTAAAACCTGTTGGCTTGATTGCTTCGGCTTTTCGTCCTTCAGACGATGCTACAACTTTCCAATTTTTGGTTCCTTCCAACTTTTTTGCAGTCACATCATTACGAAAAGCTGCCGAAATATTGACAAAGGTGAACAAAGATACTAAAATGGCTCAGGAATGCCTTTCTTTAGCGGCGGAAGTGGAGACTGCCTTAGAAAAATATGCCATATATAACCATCCCAAATACGGAAAGATTTATGCTTTCGAAGTAGACGGTTTCGGCAATCAGCTACTGATGGATGATGCAAATGTTCCCAGTTTGCTGGCATTGCCATATTTAGGAGATCTAAGCCTAACAGATCCCATATATTTGAATACCCGCTGTTTTGTCTGGAGTCTGGATAATCCATATTTCTTCAAAGGTACAGCCGGAGAAGGGATCGGAGGTCCGCATATTGGTTACGACATGATTTGGCCAATGAGTATCATGATGAAAGCCTTTACAAGCAAAAACTCTGCAGAAATCAAACAATGTATTGAGATGCTGATGAAAACGGATGCAGGCACAGGATTCATGCATGAGTCTTTTCATAAAAATGATCCTGAGAACTATACTCGTTCATGGTTTGCCTGGCAGAATACTTTGTTTGGAGAGTTAATTATCAAACAGATCAATGAAGGCAGATTGGATATGCTGAATAGTATTACGATAGAATAATAGATAATTTTTGCCGACAATTGAAGTAATTTTTGTGTTCTACATATAAATGTACTACTTTTGCAATCCAAAAATTACTTCATATGCTTCAGGTAGATGTTAGAAATGTTTTTAAGTCATTTAAGAATGTTCAGGCTGTACGTGGAATATCATTAGCCATACAACCCGGGGAATTTGTTGCTTTGCTTGGTCCCAATGGAGCAGGCAAAACCACGTTGGTAGAAATGATGGAAGGATTGAAAAGCCCTGACGAAGGAGAGATCATACTTCAGGGAAAGAATTGGAAGAAGAATGAAAGGGAACTTCGTAAAATTATTGGCTTATCATTACAGGAAACCCGTTTTGCAGAAAAACTGACGACTCTTGAGACCTTACGCCTTTTTGCCAGTTTCTTTCGATTGGGAGATCAACGCGTAAATGAAATTATTGAATTAACAGGATTAGAAAGTAAGCGAAAAGCAATGGTCGGTACGCTTTCCGGAGGACAACGCCAGCGATTGGCTTTAGGTGTTGCTTTGCTGAATAATCCTCAGATTCTTTTCCTGGATGAACCTACTACCGGACTTGACCCGCACTCCAGATATGATTTATGGAATATTTTGAAAGAATTGAAAGACAGAGGAGAAACGACTTTAATCCTTACAACTCATTACATGGAGGAAGCAGAATCGTTATGTGACCATATAATTATCATTGATGAAGGGAAAATCCTGAAAGAAGGTAATCTGAAAGATTTATTGGATGAAAATTCACATAACCTCGATGAATTATTTATTAATCTGACGGGTAAAACGTTACGGGATAATCCGGGTGTGGTTTAATATATTATCGTATGAAATCAATTAAAACGAATCAATTATATCAACTTTTTCTTACGCAGTTTCTCCAAACAATCCGTGAACCGGAAGTGCTTTTCTGGGGAATGATATTTCCTGTTCTTATTTCTATTGGCTTAGGATTGGCTTTTACACAGAATACAGAATCAAAATTTCATATCATTCTGGTTGAAAAGAATCATACGGAACTGGATTCTTTATTGACTATATATGCTGAACCAAGTCAAAGTAAAGGTCAGGATAATTGGAAATGGAAAATTACCGATGAAACATTAGGAAAAACAGAATTTAAATTTTCCCGCAGTGACTGGAAATCGGCTATTGTCTCATTGAAACGGGGAGAAGCTGACATCATCATAAGTGATTCGTTAGGTAAGATGACTTACCATTTTGACCCGCTTAATTCGCAAGCCCAATTGGCTTACATGAAACTTTCGTCTTTAGTAAAATCTCCTGTTTCTGTTGTCACTACAAGAGAAACGCAGATAGAACCGTTGACCTTGACCGGAGTCCGGTATATCGATTTTCTTATACCGGGACTGATTGCATTTGGCATGATGGGTTCCATCATGTGGGGAGTCAGCTATACGATTATTGAACGACGGTCGCAGAAGTTATTAAGGCGAATGGTTGCCACTCCGATGAAAAAAGAGAACTTTCTTATCTCACTGATGTTTGTCCGTATCCTTATGAATATAGTAGAAGCTTTGATCCTGCTTTTCTTCGCGTGGCTTGTATTTGGAGTTCGGATTCAGGGAAATATCGGTGCCTTAGTTGCCTTGTTTTTAGCCGGGAATGTCGCATTTACAGGCATTGCTGTATTGGTAGCCAGCAGGACAACCAAAACAGAAGTCGGTACTGGATGGATCAATGCCGTACAGATGCCTATGATGATACTGTCGGGTATCTTTTTTAGTTATCACAACTTTCCCGAATGGAGCATCGGATTTATTAAACTGTTACCCCTGACAGCACTTACAGATGGTATCCGAAGCATTTTTAATGAAGGAGCCGGATGGCTGGATATTATTCTTCCATCAACCGGTTTATCCCTCCTGGGATTGATCTGTTTAGTTATCGGCTTGAAATGGTTTAGATGGTGAATGATCAGAGATGAATAGTGATGGGTTCTTATTTTTATTAATAATAGTATCATCCGAATCTCCTGTATCGAAAAGACACCTAAATAGAGTTTCTTAACAGTTCACTTCTTCGCTAAAGCGGAGATATAATCTTTGGATGTTATTTCGAGGCACTTTTCTGCAATACCCTGTATCATCTCTCGCCCTCTTTTTCGGGGAATACGAATACTCTCCCCGACGATAAGCATATCTTCGATGGTGGGATTTCCGTGATTATTAACAGAGGTGGCGTGTTCGCCATTATAGCCGTTACTGCACCGGGTGAGGTCGTAAGCCGGAGCTAACCCAACTTTCACTCTGCCTTTCGCTAACTATCTGTTAATGAAAATATAATGAGTATTTCTGTAAGCACTGTGACCTACAAATTTTTATTTTTCTTTATTTTTCTATGTTTTTAGAACATTTTTCTGCTAAGACCTTTA
>JAVBMQ010000011.1:0-3096 GCA_031552335.1 Bacteroidales bacterium
CGTCGTTCTGGGCATGGCCTACATAACCGTCGAATTCACGGTTCAGGACATATCCCTGGACTTCTGCATACAAAGAAGTTACTTTTGTGAAATTAAAGCAGGTACGTAACCCGGCTTTGTAGTATACATCACCCGATGCCGAATTTTGATCCCCGTCGATGGTCTGGGAAAGGCCGGCGCCTACAAATGGGATAACATCTATTTTGCGGTTGGGAAGATCGCCCCGGAACAAGGTGGTGAAATTGGCCATCATGTCTACTCCCATAGTGGTATAGGCGATCTTTTGATAAAAGCCATTTTCATACAAATCCGTAGGCGGAAAGGTTTTAGGAAGCACAGAAACAGAACGGTCTGGACGGGTATAATACCCTCCACGGTCATTGAGGTGGTTAAAGCCTTTGGCCTGTCCGCCGGTGAATTGGAAACGGGCTCCTACAAAAGGAGAAAACCATTTTCCTACCGATACTTCACCACTGACATCGATCCGTTTGCCGAAATCAATATCGCGGTCCTGTTCTCCCATCAACAGGTTAGTACCTGCTCCGAAAGAGATAAACCAGTTGTCCTTAGCGGAGTTTTTTTGTGCCGGTTGTACTAACTGGGCGCTCACGCCGGTTGCTAATAAAGCTAAAGCCGGCAAAATAAATAAACTTTTACGTTTCATAATTGATTATTAAATTTGTTAATAATAATTTTAGTCTGCTATTTCGTTATCGTTATCGTTTTCCTTCTGTTTTGATGAGTATCCGTACCCATACCCGTACCCATATCTACTATATCCATATTTCCCCACTTTATTACCCGCAACTCCATTCACGAGTATCTGAGGATCATTTAGCCTTCTTTCTCTATTGATGTCGTTTAGCATTCTAAGTGCTATTTTGGGAGAATATCCGTTACGGACAACAAACAAGGATATATCGGCTATCCTATTGAGCAGGAAGGTGTCTGAAACACTTCCTACCGGAGAAGTATCAACTATGATATACTCATACCGTGTTCGCAATTCGGAAAACATCTTATCCAGATTTTTCTCCATCAGTAATTCATTCGGATTTGGAGGAATTATACCTGCAACAATTACATCCAACTGTTCATGTAGTTTGCTCGGTTGTATGATCTCATCAATATTTGTAGTTTGTTCTGTCAGATAGCTAACAACCCCGGTTCTGGTATTTTCCAGTTCCATATAGCTGGATAATTTAGGTTTCCGGATGTCTAATCCGATCAGTACAGTCTTGTATCTCAAAGCAAAAGTTAATGCCAGATTGATAGAAACGAACGTTTTTCCTTCTCCTGAAATGAAAGAAGTAACTAAAATCACCTTCTTTCCTGTTTCCGGAGTATCAAGTAAAAATTGTAGTTTACCCCTTATTAGCCGGAACATTTCCACTATAGGAGTGGTTGCGTGAGCAGATACAACTACGGGTTTTTTCTTTTTATCCAGCGGCAATGTTGATATAATCGGCACTTCGCTTAAATGTGAAACATCGCTTTCATTTTCGATCCGGTAGTTGAATATCGTCTTGATGCCAATAAGCAGGAGAGGTATCAGTAATCCGATCAACAAAGCGGAAAGCATAACCGACATCCGGTTAGGAGATACAATACCCATTGTAAGAGGAGATTCTATGGTTTTCGCTCCCGGTGCGGTTACTGCCAAAGAAAGGGCGGTTTCCTCTTTCCTTTCAAGTAAAGCTACATACAATGTTTCCTTGATTTTCTGCTGACGGAGTTTTTCTGCCCATTCCCGTTCCAGACGAGGGAATTTCTCGACCTGTTCCTCGCTTTTTGAGTTCATTTTTTTCAAATCCTTTTCTTTGATTTTTAATGATCTCTGATATCCTGAGATAGCTGCTATTATTGCTTCTTTTGCGGATGCTATATTTTCTTCAACCTTTATTACGGAAGGATTTCCGGCGACATTATAATTGGTCAATCTTTCCCGTTCAAGTGCCAAAGCATTGTATTGATTGATATAACTGATAAGAGGCGCATCTTCCAGTCCGGGATTGACGATCAGGCTGGCATTGTCATTTTTGCGCATGTGGATATCATCACTGAGTATCTTAAGCAGTTCTGATTGAAGGTTTATTTGTATGAGGTGCTTTTCATAATCATTCCCTTCGGAAAGGAAGCGTTCGGATTCTCCGGAAAGATTGGTTATGAACCGATGATCTCGTTTAAATTCTTCAATATCTTCTTCAGAAGAATTCAGATCTTCATTAACATAAGCCAATCGTTCTTCGATGAATTTTAATGCATTACGAGCCGCTTTGTTTTTGTCTTCCATCGCATCATGATTGTAGGTATCGATAAGCTTGTTTAGAAAATCTATACCTCGTTGAGGAAGTATATCCTGAACTGTGAGTTTTACGATACTGGTGTTTTCCAGTGTATTTTCCAGAGAAAGTCTGGAAAGATAAGATCTGGCGATGGATGAAGGATTATAGATATAGGCATCCAGATTATATTCTTCTTTCAATGGAATATTCTCATTGATATGGAAATAGATAGTTCCTACAGATATTTGTACACTGTCCAGTATGGGAGCTACCTGTTTGGAAAACACCTCTTCTCCATATCTTCCGTCTACCCGGATTGCATTTCCCGCACCAAGACGGAATTGCATATAAACAGTGCCGGAAATTTTTCTGGCAGACTCGGCATTCAGAAATACCTCTACAGGGGTGTTTTCAGCCCCATAGAGTTCTGTGTCTTTCAGACGCCCTTTGATTCCATAGGAAATATAGAATCCCATTTGTTGCACAACATCTTCCATCAGGTTACGGGAGCGGAAAATCTCCATTTGACTGGCAATACTATTGTTTGCCTTAATTAACCCCATATTCCGGAATACGGCAAACTCACTATTTCCTGCATCTTCCTGACTGTTTTGCAAGGTAACCTTGGCTTCTATCTGATAAACAGAGGTGCTGTAGCGTAATTTCAGATATCCTGCAGGCAGGCATATAAGTAAGGAAATGAGAAACCATTTCCAATGGAGAAAAATATTGATAAATATCCACTGTAAATCTATTTCAGCCTGGTTTGCTTTTTGAGGGAGTTCCGTTTTTATTTTATTTTCCATTCATT
>JAVBMQ010000155.1:0-11338 GCA_031552335.1 Bacteroidales bacterium
GTAAACTTAAATAGGGATAATATATCAGAAGTGTAAACCTATTTAGCGATAGTGTAAACCGAATTAGTTATTGTATATTTTAGTTGTAAACTTAAACAGTTAAACCTTCCTATATCTGTCAACCTTTTTCAGTGAAAGACATTTTGATACTGAATTACGTGTATTTTTACTTATAATCAACCTGAAATACTTTAATATACCCCTGCAATGAAACAAATTTAAGAGAAATATACCACTGCAATGAAACAATTTCGAATAAAATATACCCCTGCAATGAAACGATTTCATATCTTTGCATTATCAAAATATAAATATTATGTTTGAACGCAATGCAGAAAAGGAACTGGAACGCTGGGCAAATGATCCGTATAGAAAACCACTTGTACTACGAGGAGCCAGACAGGTGGGTAAAACAACTATTGTGAATCGTTTTGCCGGCAAGTTTGAAAATTATCTTCCGGTTAATCTGGAAAAATCCGATGCCTTAAGATTGTTTGAATCTACCGATAATGTAAAAGAACTGTTGCCTTTGTTGTTTTTATATTGTAATATAAAAAGAAGAGAAGGTAGAATTTTACTTTTTGTTGATGAAATTCAAAATTCTCCACACACAGTGTCATTATTACGTTATTTTTATGAGGAATTACCTGAAGTTTATGTGATTGCTGCCGGTTCTCTTTTAGAAACGATGTTGGATAAGCATATATCATTACCAGTGGGAAGGGTTCAATACATGGCACTTCATCCTTGCTCATTTATTGAATTCCTGAAAGCTATTGGAGAGGAGCGTTTTATGGACTCCCTACATGATATGAATTTGCCGGATGTATTTCATGATCATTTAAATGAGCTTTTTAATAGATATTCTCTGATAGGAGGTATGCCGGAAGCTGTTGCCCGGTATGCTGCTGAGAGAGATTTTACAGTGCTTGATAAGGTGTACAATGGACTGTTGAATGCCTATAAAAACGATGTTGAGAAATATGCAAAAAACGACACCCAGGTATCAGTTATTCGTTATATTTTGGAAGAAGGTTGGGCTTTTTCAGGTGAAACAGTTACATTAGGCGGATTTGGTGGATCACCGTACAAAGCCAGGGAGACAGGTGAAGCTTTCCGAATGTTAGAAAAGGCCATGTTGCTTGAATTGGTTTATCCCTTGACAAGTGCTATGATGCCAATGATTTCTGACTTGAAGAAGGCACCAAAGCTTTTTTGGCTTGATGCAGGATTAGTGAATTATGCAGCAAATATTAGAAAAGAATATATTGTATCAGGAGACTTGATGGATACATGGAGGGGTAAAGCAGCTGAACAAATTGTTGCACAGGAGTTGAAAGCTCTTTCATTTGATGTGGGGGCAAGACGTAACTTCTGGATGCGTGCCAAACGAGGTAGTACAGCTGAGATAGATTTTGTTTATCAATTCGACGGCAAAATAATCCCCATTGAGGTTAAAAGCGGACATAATGCTCATTTGAAATCACTGCATCAATTCATGGATGAAACCAGACATGATATAGCTGTTCGCATCTGGACGGGAAAATATAGCATTGACAAAGTGAATACACAAAGACATAAGACTTTCCGTCTTATCAATTTGCCGTTTTATATGATTTCGATGTTGCCGGATATTTTGAAAAGCAACAGTTAATGATCATTTGCCTCATAACATACCTGCACCATCACAGGAAAGTGATCAGAAGGAAGTCTGCTTGTATATTTCCCGAATGAAATTTCCTGAGGGGCATCTTTTTTCTTCGTTTTGCTTGCATCAGGAGTAGTCTTGCTCCGATAACTATCAGTCAGAATGCCATATCGGAGCACATGGAAATTTTTCGTCAGGAAAATATGATCAATCCGGCTGTCGGTTTTTGTATTCGGATCGAATCCGGTGAATGTTCCATTAGTAGCATAACAGATATCAGCCAGTTCATATGCATCTTTTAAAACTCCGGAAGTATTGAGTAAGTGATAACTTTCGTTGTTTTGATCCACATTGAAGTCGCCGGTCAGGATTACCGGTTCTCCGTTTGTCAAGGTTTTGATTTTGTTAAGAATCAATTGTGCACTGTTTTTCCTGGCTTCCACCCCAATATGATCCATATGCAGATTAAAAAAGAAAAAGCGCAAACCGGTCTCGATCTCCTGAAATTCACCCCAGGTACAAATACGGATGCAGACAGCATCCCATCCTTTATTTGGGATTTCTGTGTTTTCCGACAACCAAAAGTTTCCTTCTTTCAACAAATTAAATTTATTCTCTTTATAAAAAATAGCAGCATATTCTCCTTCCGTTTTACCATCATCCCGGCCCACACCTATGTATTTATATCCGGGAAGTTCTTTTTCCAAATCATTCAATTGATGATGAAAACATTCCTGTGTCCCCATTATATCAAAGTCATGGAAACGTATCAGTTGTGCAGCAACCGGATAACGTTGCTTCCAACCATTCCCATCAATGGAATCTTCTTTACTATCGTACCTCAGATTGAAGGTAGCAACATTCATTGTGTGCTTTTGTGCTACCAGATAAAAGCAACAAAGTGAAAATAAAAGGATGAAACAGAGTCGTTGCATAAAATTACGAATTACGAATTAGGAATTACGAATAAACAAATGCGAATTTATTAATTTCTATGATAGAATCTCTCTTTTTTAAACTTATTTAGGTTTAGTAAATACTAATAATTAATTTTTATTTTAGGTTCTAATTGAGTCTTTGCTGCGCCCAAAGGGCGCGTCCTTTGGGCGCAAAACTTCCGAATATTACTTACCTTTGCTTCTAAGAGGATACATGAAATAATCGATAAAAAAGTATTCGTTAAAATTCGTTTCATTCGTTCAAATTCGTGTCCTATCACTTAATTCAAAATTCAGAATTCAAAATTCAAAATTAATTAATCACATCCCCAATTCTCCACTCAGCTTTACCGCGTGGTTTTACCAAGAATTCTCAATTCGTAATTCCTAATTCGTAATTATCTCAACCTCCATCCCCTCCAGCCAATGCCTTTCTTCCTGTTGGTAATACAGATATCCGGAAGATGCAGCTCCAATGTATTTTCCCGGAATATCGGCCTTCAGATCCAGTGCGAAAGATTTATTTTCTCCGGGAAGCAAGGCTCTGTAATAAAGCGCCAGTTTGTTATCGAAGATTTCATAAAAATCAAATGCTGCTTTTTCCTGTAATTCTTTTAATTGCCAGGGTTGCGGACTTAATCCTGCCGGGATACCGATTACCGCCATACTCATGGGCTGTCCTTTTTTCGTATCTTTATTTTCCAGGCGGACAGACAAGCGGACTGTCTCATTTTGTTTTACCGTTGATTGAGATAAAATGGTTGAAAGCTTAAGCGGACATTTATCCGAACTTTTGGGAGTCCGTGCATTCCAGCGTACAATAACACTATATGGCAGAATACAATCAGGATTACTGAAATCAATACTGATCTTATTTTTTCCGGGGTAAATATGATTTGCAATCTGATCATTTATGACCGAACCTTTGGTGCTTTTATTGAAAGGCAATTCATATACGGCATCATTGGCAGTCAGCGTCATACGACCTTCCTGCTTATCAGATATAACTTTCAAAGCATAATCGGTAAGCGCTTTCAACGCCAAAGATGTAGCTTGTGTAGAACCATAACCATAATTGCCTCTGCCGGAAACAATATACTGAATACATTTCTCTACACTTTCCCAATCAGGATATTCTTCCCGCATCAAGGAGACTGCCCAGAGGGATACGGTTTCCATGACGCCATATTGTCCGTAACTGTTGACAATAGTACTTTCCACCTTCAGTTTGTTGAAGTCGTTTCCGTTTTTTATAAAATGCAGGAATTCATTTGTCAACCGGGAAAGATCTTCTTTTTTATCTAAATTTCTGGCAGCCAAAGACATCAGTGCCATCCGGTACATGTCTTTACTTTTTTCTGCTTCTTTCAATGAATAATTGTACGACTGATCGATACCTTTAGTTCCGGTTTCGGTCAAAGCATAAATGACATATGCACAGTTCACATCGTAAGGAGCAGAGGAAAGATAATCATATTTTCCGCGGGATTGAATAAATGTACCGTCCGGGTTCCGGCGACTTAAAAGATACTCTTTGGTTCTTTCCATCATTTTCCGGTCTACCCCATCCAGCACTTTGTCCATTTCATGGAATTCCACTAAACCATAGGCTGTCAGCGCTTCGTTGGCCGGAGGATTTCCAAACCATTCGAAACCTCCTGTCGGTATTTCATACGCCATCAGCTTATCATATCCGTTTTTGATATATTTCATGGCTCTTGTCTTTGTTGCATCATCCCCTTGTCCGGTTGCCTTCATCAATTGTAAAGCAAAAATATTCGGAAAGGTAATGGAAGAAACTTGTTCGAAACAACCATAAGGTTCGCGAAGGATTGACTCTGTCCCCGCAAAGAGTTCATCCAAAACACTGATATGTACCGATGCGACAGCATTCAGACTACCGGGTTCCATGTTTGTGATGTCAAATTCTGCAGTTTTACTTTTTTCTCTGCCGGAGATACTGAAACTATGCGGGAAACCGATCGGATAGATATTGAGTTGATGCCTGATTTCATCACTGAACTTTTCTTCTTTCAGACGGATTGTTACTGAATGAACACCTGTATTTCCTGTGCTGACGAGTGTAAAACTTATATTTTCAGACATTTCAGGAAGAACAGACAGATTGATTTTTTCCGGGCCTAATAATTTCAATCCTGAAGGAATTTCTATCAGGATATCTGGTTTCAGAATACTGTCTGTATTGTTGAGGATAGATACCGGAATCCGGAGCGTATCTCCGAAACTCAGATAGTTGGGTAGTTTAGCATCTAAAGAGAGAGGTAATTGGGAAGAATAGGTATATTCAACTCTTCCGACTAGTCCGTCGTTACTGATCCCTTCTGTAGTTATCCGGAAAGCAGATACAGCTTCGTTGTTGTAAAATTCTAAGTGCGCTTCTCCGTTTTTATCCGTAATAATATTGTTTTTCCAGAATACCGTCGTGCGGAAGTCCGATCTGACGCCTTCTACAGGAGTAAAACGAGGAGCCAGTTCATAATACGAACGGGAAACATTCAGTGTTGCAGTTGGATCCAGTACTACAGAAGTGTACGTTGGCTTTTCGGTTTTCTGGTTTGTCCTGAAAGGGAAATTACTGTTCTTAGTAGAGATAACAATCACTCCATTGGCGGCACGGCTACCAAAGAGGGCAGAAGCTTCTGCTCCTTTCAGAACCTCGATTGATCGTATATTATCCGGATTAATCTGAGATAATGAAGCGGTACTATTCCCTATATCTGTCATGACTATTCCATCTACCACAATAATCGGATTACTACCCATCTCTCCCAGACTTGCTCTTCCTCTGATAAGGATATTCCTTTCGTCTGCAGGATTAATATTGCCTTGTTGTATATCCAAACCGGCAATTTTTCCTTCCAACGCGGATTGTATATCCATCTCCTGTAATTGTTTTTGTTGGATCACCTCTACAACGCCTGATAGCATTGCTTTTGTTTGTATTTCATGGGCAACGACCACTACCTCTTCCAGTACTTGTTTTTCATCTAAAAAAATATCAATATCAGCATTTTCCATTATCCGGTCAAAATCTCTGACTGGTCTGAGGATATCTTTATCTTTTGCCTTTTTTATGCGAACAGCCTCAGTTTCTGCTTTTTCCCGGATAATGTCCATAGGTTCTTCTACCTGTATCAGGTTCAGGATATCAAGCCCTGAAAAGTCGCCTTGGGGCAGAAAAGACACTGGTCTCTCACTGGTAGTCTGAATGCTGTTGGGTCTTGGCGTGAAAATGGCAACCTGGGTAGATGGATCTACATTGAGGAATGCGAACTGTCCGTCGCTTCTGCTTGTTACCTGCAATACCCGTTTTTTATTTTGAAGTTCTACCAATATAACCTGTGCTTTTACCGGTCGTTGTTTGGCATCTGTTACTTTCCCGTAAATATGTCCGATATTTTCCGGACCGGTAAGTTTTTTCATTACCGGATGCATGATGTCATTCCAACTAAATCGTCTCCAACCATGTGTCAACAGCAGATAATCGATTGCTTGTGCTGATTTTTTTTCTTTATCATCAAAATAAAATGAAGGTTCGTAAATTTTTCCTTTCAGTTCGGAGCTCAATAAGAGGTATGACAATATATGATCCTGTTTATCATCTGCCATGACAAGATTTTGTTCGTCTACAACAGCTAAAGATAAGTTTGCTCCTACCGGATTCCCTTGTGTGTCGGAAGTTTTAATTTCTGCTTTAATCAATTCACCGGGACTGTAATTCTTTTTGTCTGTTTTTACCTGTATATTTAACCGTTTTTCCGGATTAACCATTACCAATCGTTCGCAAACGGGTATTCCGGCAGAAGTAAATAAAGAGAATATGGCTACTCCTGCGGGTAACTTCCGGGTGTCAAAATTCACGTCATTCACGCCTTTATTCAATAAAATATCTTTATGTTCGTAAATCATTCCATTTACCTGAGCAACCATATAGGCCCAATCATTCTCAGGAGCATATACATTCCAGGATATGGATGATTCGGACTGAACTTTCAGGTTTAGGCTGAAATTCCCGTTAACAGCAAGCGGCAATGCAAATAAAGAATCCGTTCCCACAGGTTTCAGAATACGTGCCATGTACCGTTTCCCGGCCTCCGGTTTAAATTCAAAAATACCCATGCCAAAATGGAAACTGTCGAATGATGTAATCTGATGTCCGTTTTCATCTAATATTTCCCCACTGACATCAGCTCCCTTCCCAAATTCATTGATAGCTTCAAAGGCCATTCGGGATTGTATTCCTCCGATCCAGGTACCTCCTTCGGGATAAAATTTCAGGTTGATTTTATTCAGGACAATAGGGATAGAGCGGGAAACGGATTCTTCTATTCCCTGATAGCTGACGATCATCTGTAATAATCCGTCGGGACTATCCAATTGTTCCGGTAGTTGAAATTTTATTTCAGTTTTTCCATCCTGATTGGTCTCTACTTTTAATTCCTTGTATAAGTTTCCTGCGATGTTTACTTTGGCTATAACACTAGCCTTGTTGGCTTTTTGATTCTTCAGGTCGGTAACTACAAGGGTCGCAGTAACTTCATCCCCAGGTCCGTAAGCCTTTTTCTCAAAATCAGGTTTCAACAGCAGGCGGGGGGTAATGACTTTTTGTACTTGCAATTCTTTAGTGAAAAACCGGTCTTCTCCGAAATTTTTCATCCAGGACGTATAAGCTTTCAGAAGATACAGACCTCCCGGACGGGAATCTTCTATCAGGAATTCGGCTCCGGCTGTTCCGTTCTGAATATGTAATTTAGCCTGCTTAACCAGATTTCCCTTCGGATCATACAGTTCTACATAAGCAATATTACTGATAGAAGAGGCTTTCCCGGTGGAAGCATCAGTTAAAAAAGCATTCACCCAGATATATTCACCTGGCTTATATAAGGTTTTATCTGTTTGGAGATATATTTTTTCTTCATTATTGGTCGACAAGAAAGCAAGCAACTGTCTTTTCAGGTCGCTGATAAATGAAGACTCATTGGAAGTAACAAATGCAGTTGTCAGTAAAAACAAACATGCAATGACAATATAACGTGTTTTCATATGTGAAAATTAAAAGTTTATAATTGAAAGTTGAAAATGAATACTCATGCTCATTGATTTTATTTTCCGAGGTTCATTTTAAGGGTTAATAACCAACTGCGACTTGCCGGAAGATTGAATAAGTCCAATCCATTGCCGGAAGCATAGTTGAAGAGGGTAGAGGAGGGATCTGTTCCTTTGTATTTGGTGAATGCAAGCAAATTGTATCCGCGGATACTTACTGAGAATTTTTTTATAGTTGACGACCGGATTTTGAAATCGTACTGTAGGCCGGCATTAGACAGCCTGACCCAGGATGCATCGCAGATATATTCTTCACCTACACCACTGAATCCGTAACGTACCCACCTGTTTTTACCGATATCTTGTGAAGGATCGTAAAAGTCGACAGGAATAGTATTGATTTGTCCGTTGCTGTTTACCCCATCAAATATATAGGATTTGATATTCCTTTGTTGTGCTGTATTTTGTGACATACCCAGATAATCCAATGCTGCAGCCGTACCATTCCATACATCACCTCCTTGCCGGATCGTTATCATAAAATCGAACCAGAGCCTTTTCCAGCCTAATACCGGGTTGATACCGGCTGTCCAATCCGGAGTCGGATTTCCTATCATCGAAATTTCATTGTTGACCAAAGGAAATCCGTCATCTCCGATGATTTGTTTTCCTTGTTCATCCCTTAACCAACTGGTGCCATAAATTGCTCCCAATGGTTTTCCAGGCAACATTCCTGTAGATATTTCATTAAATCCGGCAAGCGGAATATAGGATCCGTTTTTGGTTTCTTTTACTTCGTTTTTGAATGTAGACCAGTTCAGATTTACTTTGAAAGACCATTCATTGTAGTAGAAATTGTTGTGGTATGATAATGACATATTCCATCCGGAGTTATTCACTTTGGCTACATTATCAAGATTGTATTTTCCACTTTGTTGTACTGGTGCAATAAAGTTGTCCGTAGTTATATGAAAATAATCTACACCATATGACAACTTATTGGGATACAGTTTTAAAGAAAGTCCGGCATTATATTCTTTTTTTATCTCAGGTTTTAGGGAATGACCGGCAGTAATAAATTGATATTCAAAATACCGGTTAAAATCAGATACATTCATATCGGTTGAGAGTACTGACAGATCATTATATACCAAGGGTGCTTCATGAGCCGATTTTCCGGCATTAAAACTTATCGACAGATGATCGATATCATACCAAAGATCTCTTAAAAATCCGGTTAGATCGACTTTTACTCCTGCATAAGGAAAAAAGTTATTAAAATCAGAGGCAGTGTTGCTAAAATAATGTCTGTTGGCAATCCTTACGAGGAGTTCATTAGTATCGTGGTCAAAGTTAAATTTCCACTCTACTCCATATTTCAATTCCTGGGATGTTCTGGACGTGTTTTTTATTTCTTCTGAAGTAGATGGCGGCATATTAATTTCGAGATTTACATCATTTTGTTGGAGGTTCAATGAATAATCGGTGTAAAATTTGAATTCATGATCATCATTCCAACTTAAGAAAGAAGGTACAAATTGTAATTCTCCGGTATTGGATTTTAAGCGGTAATCACAAAAACGGAATTCATTACCAGTAACAGCAAATCCTTCCGGAAGACCATTGTATTTTTTATTGGTGAATTGTTGGAAGTCTCCTCTCAACAGTGCGGATAATCCTCTCCTTGATGCTTCTTTATACTGTAGTCTGGCAGATGCGAGTATATGTTCGCTTTTTTCTTTGTCTGGCAAAGCGTTTAAGAAAGCATATGGATTATCTGTTACTCCCGGAGCATAGGAACGCATACTTCCTGAAGGTAGTCTCCAGGCAGCATCCCCGGAGGCTGCCTTCTTGCTGCTTAATCCGTTTTTGTTATCAAAAGAAGGAGGGGTTGTGAACAGAGAAGCCATAAGGGAAGCCATGTTAGATCCGGCAGGTAATAATTTTCCTTCAGAAAAATTATAAGATCCGAGAGCTTCGGCCTCGAATTCTCCGAATATTATTCTTTTAAACGCCAGATTTGTATTATACGATTCAAAATCAGCATTCCGTATCGGACTGTTCTTCAAATTTTGTCCCAGATTCGCTTCAATATAAGCGCTTCTTCCTACAAAAGGAAGTCGCAGGCAAACATTGTTGGTAGTAGAAAAACCTGTCCGGAAAAAATCTTCGTTTCTATAAGCTTTAGCAGGTATTCCGGATCCGGATGGGGAACCTGCGGGAACTAAACTACCATTTTTATCATAATTATATGGAGTAGTACTGTATTCCAAGGTCCGCAAAGCCGGGCCCCAGGAAAATACTTCTCCTGTTTCAGGACCGAACCATTGTAATATCCCTCCGGAAGACTGTCCTTGTGCATAAACATTTTGTATTTCCGGTAAAGAAGTTTTGTTTTCAATGCCTATGGAAGAAGAGAATGCCAGTTCAAACCCTTTACCCTGATAGCTGGTTTTTAGAGGACGCTGTTTGATTTCTACAGTGGAATCGTTTATAAAAGTGAAATCTCTCACTTCTGCATTGTAGAAAGTACTTCCTTTATAAGAAGGGGCCTGATCCGACATAATAGCAACTCCCTCTGTCTGAGAATGAACAATTGATAAATTGAGAAGACCAAAGGTGAAAATCAAGAGTTTTTGTATTGATATCATTTTATGGGTTGTTAGGTTGTTTTTATAATAGATGCAAAGTTTTTGAAAATTCCACAAAGTAACGGAAAAAATGTTTTTGTCTTGATACAAAAAGGGATAAAAATCATTTTTCTTTTAATGTCGCCTTACTTTTTGTCTTGATGCAAAAAGTAACAAAAAAATCAAGGCTGCCGGAAAAAAGCTAAAAAATACTGCGTTACGGCTAAACGAAAAAAACTCGCTACGCCTCCGGCTACGCTCAAACAGTTTTTCGTTTTTAACGCCTTCACTGCGTATTTTTCTTTACGCTTTTTTCCTAAGGCCGGTCGGCTGACGCACGTGACAGATAGAGGGTGTTTTGTTTGTTTGACATTATTGGGCGAGCAAACCTCAGTCATGTTCGGAAGATTTGCGCCCAAAGGGCGCGTTCTAAGTAAGCAGTGGCCCCAGGCCACTGTTCAAGACGTCACTTAACCAATCGAGTAGACTGCCCTACCACAGTCAGCGGCAGGGAGAGCCTCTCACACCACTGTACGTACGGGTCACGTATACAGCGGTTCGTTAAGATGTGGGGCAATCGATTGATAGAGGGGGAGCATCTCTTCGTAGCCACGCAGACGCAGGCGCTGATTTGTTATCGTTGTCTGTAGTATGGGGCTTCGGGCTACCGCCCAGCCACCCAGACGAGTATAGCTTTAGCATGATACTCAGTTCCCTTCTCTGTGGTGGCCTGTTCTATACTAAAGCCCAAAAGGCTAAAGTCTTCCGGGCGACGGATTCCACTCTTCTGACGATTTATCGGCAGATGGAGTTTGTCACGAAGGTACAGAAAAACCGAGTTGCCAACATTGCGGGATTCTTGTTCTTCTGCGCAGTAGATGCTGAAGTCATCTGCATAACGTACGTACTTCAGCCCTCGCCGATCCAGTTCTTTATCCAATTCGTCGAGCAAGATATTCGACAATATAGGACTTAAAGGGCTACCTTGGGGTACGCCTTTACGACGTTTCACCAATTTACCTCTTATTTGAATTGGAGTGCGAAGCCATTTTCGT
>JAVBMQ010000047.1:0-5339 GCA_031552335.1 Bacteroidales bacterium
ATAAACGCCTCTTCCTGCATTGAGCGATAACAAGCCAGCAGTACAGCTTCCACATCAGACTCAGACTTCCACATATCTTCCAATAAAACCTGGTTTTCAGGCTTGACATCCAGGTAATCAACGCAAGAGAATGTTGAAATCGAGAAACCGACTATCAGTAGTATTAGTTTTATATTTTTCATGTTCTTATTATTTTCTATGTTTCAAGATTGAATAATTAAAATTTCACACTGATCCCCATTGTGAATGATTTCGACCGGGGTGTTTGGCTATTGTCCTTACTCACTCCCCAGGATCCATAACCTACTTCCGGATCTACACCTGAATAATTGGTAAAACAATACAAATTATAAACCGTCAGAAATAGTGAAGCAGAACTCAGTGAAATCTTCGATAAAAATTTTTCAGGCACCGAATAGTTGAGAGAAAGATATTGTATCCGCCAAAATGACCCATCCTCTACATAGCGGTCGCTACCCAAAAAGTTTTTCCCTGATTTATTCAACGCTCTCGGAATATCCGTTAAGTCGCCCTCCTTCCGCCAACGCCAGTTGACTGCTCTACTCTGATTATTATTGCCATACATATTTTCAGCATTCATCCGTGCTGCATTGACAATCTTATTACCGTAGCGGAAGACGGAAAAAGCATTAAGGGACAAACGATCATAACGAAGTGTAAATCCCATACCTCCATTGAGTTTAGGGTTGGAATTCCCCAGATAGACAATATCAAGTTCATTGATATTTCCATCATGGTTAATGTCTTCATAAATGGCATCTCCTCCCTGGAAAGCTAATTCACTAGGTGTTCCGTAAGCAAAATACATGGGTACGGGTTTGCCTTCATTATCCAGAATAACATTTCCCGAAGGACCCCGGGTAACCGGCGATGTTCCTAAAGTATAGTTACTCGCTACCAGGTCCGGATTATCTACGCTATACTGATAAACTCCCTTGTACCGGAAACCATAGATAGACCCCAGGGAATTTCCTAATTGGAGGCGAGACATATAAGTACCGTTATTGAAATCGTAATTCCCATTATTTTTACTCAATACAATATCAGATAATTCCTCTACTGTATTCTTATTATTGGCAAAGTTTAATTTAAAATCAGCTGAAAATTTTCCGGCCTTAATAAATCTGTTAAAATTCAAATAGAGCTCCCAACCTTCATTACGGGTTTTCCCTACATTCTGCCAGGTATATGTCGGATATCCTGATGTATAAGGCAAATTGATATCCCTTTGCAGCAAATCCGAAGTACGTTTATCATAATAATTGAAGTTCGCCGTAAATACATCATCAAAAAATCCGAGATCCATACCTGCATTCACATCTTTTGTTGTCTCCCATCGTAAATTATCTAAACGAATACTAACCGGACGCATGGTACTACCACCCAGATAACTGCTCCATGATTCATAGCGGCTGTAATGCAAATATTCATCTCTCGGTTCATTACCATTTATACCCCCACTGATACGGAGCGCCAACATGCTCATCCAATTTTTTGTTGGTTTCATAAAATTTTCATCGATAATATTCCAGCGGAAAGATAAACCTCCAAATTTGCCGAATTTCCGTTCATTTCCAAATTTAGAACTTCCCTGATAGCGAAAAGAGAAACCCAGATTATATTTCGAACTATAAGAGTAATATGTAAAGAATTTTCCGGCCAATTCATGCCATGTATTTGTACCACTACCCATGTTAAGAACATAAGATCCTGTTGATGGGCTTATTACTCCCTCCGGCATACCATAAGACTCTTCACTCTGTCTTGAACTTTCACCTCCTCTGATCTGCATTGCAGCAACCATATTCAATGAATGCTTCAAATTTTGTATCCGAGGTGTCCATGACAAACTGATATCCGTATCCGTCGAATTACTCTTTGAATCTCCTCTGTTTGCTTTATTAATTGACTCATCTGTCCATTTTGCCGATGTCAACTCCTTTGGAAAAAAAGAATAAGAACTATTGTTGGAAATATCAAACGAAACAAAAGTTTTCAAACGAAGTTTCTGATCATTTGTATAAGGCAAAATATCATACTCCAACGTAAAATTTGGAATCAACCGGTAACTTTTCACATTATTCACCGCCAGATTAGCAACTGCTACCGGATTAAGCAGACCTTTCTGATCATCCAACTGGCTGGACATATCCTGTGGAACAGCATAATACTCTTTTGTGGGATTACCATTCGCATCCTCTTTGTAAATACCAAGATTCGGCATTTTTTTATAAGCTATATCCAATAATCCTGTATAATTCTTATCCTCATCTGAATAAGTTACAGCTAATTCAGCTGTGAAGCGGATCCTGTCGGATACCGAATAATCCAGATTCATCCGGGAAGTTAAACGTTCCAGTTCCTGACCGATAATTGATCCGGTTTTGTTATAATAACCTGCAGACAAATAAAAACGGGCTTTTTCTCCACCACCACTCAATGTCAGGTAATGATCATTCGTAATACCGGTAGTCTTAACAGCATCCACCCAGTCCGTGTTATTATCATACATACGCCAATCAGGAAAAGTCGCATCATTTTGAATATAATTCAATTCCTTAATATTAGAATTTGAATCACTTTGTTTAGGATTATAATAAGCCTCCTTCAGGAACATTGTATACTCATCTCCATTTAACATTTTGAATCCTTGCGGTTGCCAATCTTCCGAAAAACGAAACGTATATTGGAGGCGTGGCTTTCCCCGGTGCCCTCTCTTTGTACGGATAGAAATTACGCCATTCGCACCCTTAGATCCATAGATAGCCGTAGAAGCCCCGTCTTTAAGTACTGTGATACTTTCAATATCATCTACATTGATTGATAAGAGATTGGCAAAACTTTCATTATTGGCATTAACAAAATCGAAACTGTCTGAGTTATCTGCATTAAAGATTGCATCATTCACTACGATCAACGGATTTACGTTGGCATTGATTGACGTAGTACCTCGTAATCTCATGGCAGAACCAGCTCCCACATCACCACTGTTAGCTACAATATCCAAACCTGCAATCTGACCTTGCAGGGCTTCATCAATAGAAGCAACCGATAATTCTTCAAAATTGGCTTTCAGCGTTTGTACCGCCATTGGCATTTCCCTGTCTGGAATATCCATCATTCCTGCCCTTGTCTTTTTTTGCGCGGTTATAACCACTTCTTCCATCATCGTTTCACTATCCTTCATCTCAACATTGAAGTTCTGCTTAGTACCTATCTGCAATGTTTGATCTTTATAGCCGAGATAAGAAAATACCAGTTTATTTTTCGGATTTTTAATACGTAAAGAAAATTCTCCGTTAACATCTGTTACCGTACCGGAAATAACACGGTTGGTTGCATCCACTTCCCGAACGGATACACCAATCATCTCCCCTTCCTGTTTTGAAAAAACTTTTCCCACAACAATATTACCTGTTGCTTGTTGCGCCACAACTGAAGGCTGGTAACAAAAAATTCCAAGAATGAATAATATTATATATAATAAATGCTTCATATTAATAGTATTTTATTTTGTTTTTTCAAAATATAGGCAGTCATCCACCTGATGGATAACCACATAAGAAGATGTAATTATTGTTGAGGCTAACAAAGGATTTGCAGAATTAAATTTAAAATCTCGCGCCATAATATTGTATAATCCATCATTTTTATACACACTTGCAGTACCTCCGGATGCAGTCTTGATATTCAACATATGATTTTCTCCTGTAAGTTGCAACTTATAAAAGGTTTGAGACTCCAGATTAAGCGTTGCCGTTTCATAGGAAGAATTGATAACCGGTTTATCTAAGAATATCCCATTATCTTGAAAATGATAACGCAAGAAGCGAATGATTTTTTCAGCTAAAGCATCGCGTTTTTCCTGATCAGTTTCAACTTCCACATCATCCCAGGTGGGTAGTCCGTTTTGAATAGCCTGCAGAACAGCTTCATTAGTTGGTACATATAAAGTGTAATGAAATGTATTCAGGAAACGTACATTGTAATCCAACCCTGCCTGAGAAATATCTTTATAGAAAATGCTATATTTTACAGAACGTACCGGGTCTCCTGCCCATAAGTCGTCATTTCCCTGAAGAAGTTTGAAAAATTCGCTGAATTTTTCTTCTGTAGACAATACACCATATACCGACCGGGTAGGTGTTTGAAGTATTTGGTCTGTGATATATGTTTTTCCATTCCCTATACCATTGGTTTCTTTGGTCTGGTCATATATTTCGTGTATGGTAACATTTGTATTCCGTTCAATATCGCCCCCTCCGGCTAAGTGAATCTGATTACCACTATAAGTGACCCGGATATTACCTCCACCTTTGGTGCGGTAAAATTCTCTTCCATTTTCGATATTGCCAACTACAATATGACGGTCAAGCATATCTTCCAAATGATTCTTGAGAACATCCACTGAAGTAACGCTGGAAATAGAATCCCCGATAGTATTATAAGTTATATCATAAGGATGCACTGATGCATAAACTGTATTTTTAGCAGTATTATAATGCAATTTCCAAGCTACCGGTTGAGATTGCTTTAAGGATGTAGGAACAATATAAGTAAAATTATCGGATGGAAGGATAAAACTATAATAGTTAACCATGGAAAGCAGATAAGGTTTGAACTCCAGCTGTTCAATCGCCCAGTTAAACACACGCATATTTTCGAGAATAGCCGCCGGCAACATAACAGAAGAATACAATGCCGGAGGATAAACGGTATTAGTTATATATACAGCTCCATTCGAAGCCATTAGTACCCTTTCCACATGACTTTTCCGAACATCCATTTTTTCATGTGCATCATCCGTAATTGTGTGAAAAAGAGAAGGTATTGAACCCAAAAAGCTAGGTTTCATATGGTTTATTACCAATTTGTCAAGTACTTCATTAGGTATCGCATCTACGCTACCATAACGTTGTACAAGAGCAGCGCCTGCTCCTTCCGAAAAATATTTATTCAAAGCGGCATCTGAAGGAGCAAAAATAACACCCATATCTGTTTGAAAGGTACCGATAGCATTTGAATTGTAAAGATTCCAGCCGGGATCAAACGGCAAAAGCACGGTAGTTGTGTTGCCTTCTGGATCCACTGCCATCGTACCATTAGCATCAGAGAGAACAATACCACTACGTGCCGACAAATAACCTTTGACAAATACAGAATCCGTTCCACCGATCCGGCTGAATTGTTCTGTTAAAGCAGCAACTTCATCACGAGGATACCCGGTAACAATTCTATCAACCAAAGTATTGGTAAAATAGTTTGCTGTGTTTACCCAATCAATAAATTCATTGCCTAAATTCCAGTCGTTCGCATAT
>JAVBMQ010000030.1:0-30156 GCA_031552335.1 Bacteroidales bacterium
GAATTTTAATGTTGTAATTTCCGCGTGTAGAGAAGAAATGCATTGCGTCTCTACGATTTTGTGATAATCGCAATTGATGCAATTATTATTTTACAAAAATTCTTATGAGTTCGATGCGCAGTGGTTTTGAGGTAATCACAACGAGTGCAGTTTTTGTAACAAAAAATCCCCATACAGCTAAGTATGAGGATTTTTTTAGATGATATTAAAGTACTGTTAAATCAACTATTCTGTCCGCAACAATTCTTGTATTTTTTTCCGCTTCCGCAAGGACAAGGATCATTACGTCCGATTTTCTTTTCTACTCGTACAGGTTCTACCCTTTGAGGCTGCGGAGGTCCCTGAGGCGGCATTCCCGGTTGTTGGGGACGACGATCTTGTTGTCCGGATCCTATTTCATCCTTTTGTGTGCGGTAACGGCTATAGTCCGTTTTGGCTTCCGGAGCTGCCTGACGTACATTTTGTGGGTCTCGCATAAAAATCTGTCCGCGCATCAGGATTGAAACAGCCTTCTTATTCATATTCTCCACCATGTTTTTAAACAAGCCGTAAGATTCGAGTTTGTAGATCAACAGCGGATCTTTATTCTCATAACTGGCATTCTGTACGGAATGGCGTAACTCATCCATTTCACGCAGGTGTTCTTTCCAGGCTTCATCGATTGTATGTAATAAGATAGACTTTTCGAATGTTTGGATAATTTCTTTACATTCGGTATCGTATGCCTTTTTGAGATCGCAGGAAATGTTGTAAACCTTTTTTCCGTCAGTAATAGGAATTAAAATCTTTTCGTATTTGGATCCCTGGTTTTCATATACATCTTTGATGACCGGAAATGCCGTTTGAGCCATTCCGTTCATTTTCCTTTTGAAATTTTCCAGGATCGTGTCGAAAGTTTTATCAGCCAGATCATCTGTTTTTCCGGAACGGAATTCATCGGCCGATATGGGTGCATCAATAGCACAGGTTTTCATCAGATCCATTTTGAATTCTTCATAATCATTTGCCTGATAATATTGTTCGATGATAGCGCTGGAAGTGTCATAGAGCATATTAACCACATCCAGTCCGATCCTTTCTCCCATCAAAGCATGACGGCGGCGGGTGTATACAACTTCGCGCTGAGAGTTCATCACATCATCATATTCCAGCAAGCGTTTACGGATACCGAAGTTGTTTTCTTCTACTTTCTTCTGGGCTCTTTCTACAGATTTGCTCAACATTTTGTGTTCCAGTACTTCATCTTCCTTGAAGCCTAAGCGGTCCATCATTCCGGCAATTTTTTCCGTAGCGAACAGACGCATCAGGTTATCTTGTAAAGATACATAGAATACAGAAGAACCCGGGTCTCCCTGACGTCCGGCACGACCTCTCAACTGGCGGTCTACACGCCGGGATTCATGTCTTTCAGTACCAATAATAGCTAACCCTCCGGCAGCTTTTACTTCCGGAGAAAGTTTGATGTCGGTACCACGACCAGCCATGTTGGTAGCAATGGTAACAGCGCCTGTTTGTCCGGCCTGTGCAACGATTTCAGCTTCTTTCTGGTGTAATTTAGCGTTCAATACATTGTGTTTGATTTTACGCATGTTAAGCATCCGGCTCAATAATTCCGAATATTCGACAGAAGTAGTACCTACAAGTACCGGTCTTCCTGCTTCTACTAACTGCACAACTTCTTCGATGACAGCGTTATATTTGGCCCGTTGTGTTTTATAGATCCGGTCATTCAGGTCTTTCCGTTGGATGGCTCTATTGGTAGGAATGACAACCACATCCAATTTGTAGATGTCCCAGAGTTCACCGGCTTCTGTTTCAGCTGTACCGGTCATCCCGGCCAGTTTATGATACATGCGGAAATAGTTTTGCAGGGTGATGGTTGCGAATGTTTGGGTAGCAGCTTCCACAGTTACATGCTCTTTTGCTTCAATAGCCTGGTGTAATCCGTCGGAATAACGGCGACCTTCCATGATACGGCCTGTTTGTTCATCGACAATTTTCACTTTGTTGTCGATCACCACATATTCGTCGTCTTTTTCAAACAAGCAATACGCTTTCAGCAATTGGTTGATGGTATGTACCCGTTCGGATTTGATAGCGTAATTCTGCATCAATTCATCTTTCCGGGCTTGCAACTCTTCTGTAGAAAGCTTCTTGTTTTCTAATTCAGCCAATTCGGCCGCGATATCCGGTAAAACGAAAAATTTAGGGTCGTCGGAATTACCGGTCAGCAAATCGATACCTTTATCAGTCAGATCAACGGAGTTGTTTTTTTCGTCAATCACAAAATACAAAGGATCGGTGATTACATGCATATCTTTATTTTGCTGTTGCATGTAAGTTTCTTCTGTCCTAAGCATATATGCCTTGGTGCCATGTTCGCTGAGGAACTTGATCAGGGCCTTATTTTTAGGCATCCCTTTGTAAGAACGGTAGAGTTGTATCAAACCTTCGTTTTCCACTTTCGGATCTTTCGGATCTTTTGTAATAGCGGACAAAGATTTACTCAGAACCCCTTCTTGTTCGTCTATCTCTTTGGCTGAAAGTTTTTGTTTAGCAGCCATTAATAACTCATTACAATATTTCTTTTGTTTGTCAACGATCAATTCTACTTTAGACCGGTACTCTTCATACAACTGGTCTTCTCCTTTCGGAACCGGACCGGAAATAATCAAAGGAGTACGGGCATCATCAATCAATACCGAGTCGACCTCATCGACAATGGCATAATTGTGTTTGCGTTGTACCAGATCCTTTGGGCTGCTTGCCATATTATCACGCAGATAGTCGAAACCAAATTCGTTATTGGTACCAAAAGTAATATCTGCTTCATACGCTTTGCGGCGGGCATCGGAGTTAGGTTGGTGTCTGTCGATACAGTCTACAGAAAGTCCGTGGAACATATACAATGGTCCCATCCATTCCGAGTCACGTTTGGATAGATAATCATTGACAGTGACCACATGTACGCCATTGCGAGTCAAAGCATTGAGGAATACGGGAAGAGTAGCCACCAATGTTTTTCCTTCCCCGGTAGCCATTTCAGCAATTTTTCCTTTATGCAGTACAGATCCTCCGAAAAGTTGCACATCGTAATGTACCATATCCCAGATGATTTCATTTCCTCCGGCCATCCAATGATTTGAATAAATTGCCTGATCTCCTTCGATTCTGACAAAATCATGTTTGACAGCCAGGTGACGGTCAAAATCAGTAGCGGTAACCACGACTTCTTCATTCTCTTTGAAACGACGGGCAGTGTCCTTGACGATAGCAAAAACATCCGGTAATACGATATCTAAGACTTTCTCATATTTTTCGAGAATTTCTTTTTCGATTTTATCAATTTCACTCCAGACTTTTTCCCTGTCTTCAAGTTCCAGGTTTTCTATACTGGCTTTCAGTTCGTCGACTTTATTCTTTTCTTCAGCAACATAATCCTGTACTTGTTGCTTTATTTCATCTATTTTTGCACGTAAATTGTCATTACTCAAGCCCTTGATTTTGTCATAAGCCTCGCTGACTTTGACTACATAAGGAGCAAACTCTTTGGAGTCCCGCTGTGCTTTGTTTCCGAATAATGACGATAAAATATCATTAAATCCCATGTTTTATATTTTGTTTTAATTTGCTAAAAAATGACTTTTGAAATTTTGAATTCTAAATTTTGAATTTTGAATTCAGAATTGGAGGTTTTAATTTAGAATTCAAAATTCAAAATTTCTAATTTAAAATAAACTCCTCCAACGGCAGTTCTTTCGCCGCATTTGGCGGACGGATCCGCAGTACATGTGTAACAGAAGGAGCTATTTGAGTCGCTTTCACTGTTCGGTGGATTCTTTTCGGTTCTATTTTATGACCGAAAAAGATCAAAGGAGAGATGACAGCATTGTTTCTTATGTATTTGCTTTTGGCGGCATTCTGATCATCGACCAATAACCATCCGGGTTTAAGTTCAATGATAATATCGCCGGTAATGCCGTTGTATGTGCCATTGCGGAAGCGTTCTACGGCTTCATTCCAGTTGCCGTATAAAGTTTCTGAGAAAGTAGAGACATCCTGTACTCCGCTGAATTGAATAGTGAATTCGGCGGCTTTTCTTTGTATTTCTCCGAGAGGGATTTGTTTATCTTCGATTAACTTTCTGTTCAGGTAAATCTGGTTTTGGTAGAAACCTTCCACCCAATTACCCTGTCCGTATACCGACATCAGGTATATATTGAGTAAAGCAGTGCAACGGTTGGGGTAAAACATCCCTGTTGGCTGTACCACATCCGGATTGTTACTGGGCGTTTCGAAATATCCGGTAGAGGTAACGAAAATCAGTGTATTTTTGATGCCCACATATTTTTCGATAAATCCCAGTAATTCCTCTATTTCTTTATCCAGTCGGTAGTAGGTATCCTGTATTTCCCAGGAAAATTCTTTATTGGTGGTTTCTTTGAAATCTCCAGCATAATAAGTCAGCGAAAGCATGGCAGGGTAAGCCATTTTCCCGAAATCTTCATATTGCAACACCTTACCGGCCAATTGGGTTATTTCCGTATTGATAAACGGAGAGGTTTTGAATTGCAAATAGGTGTCATTGCCATAGAAAGAATGCTTGTCGGAAACGGATAATTTGCTATATGGAAATGCATTATAAGAACTCAATGCAGGTGTCCATGAATAATTTCCAATTTTTCCGGCAACAGATTCGGTTGAATTGACACGCTCTACATACCAGGGGATATCTTTATAATAGGTAGAGGTTGCCCATTTCCCGTTATAATCTTCCAGCCAGAAAACCGCATTCGCCGCGTGTCCGCCTGAAATAATCGCTTCTGCTGATTGCGGGGAGATGGCATATGCAACACTTCTTCCTCCGGAAGCAATTTTCAGTTCGTCGGTGATTGTAGAACTGGCAAGCGCTTTAGGTGACAAATTTTCGGAAGTATAATTGCCCAGATATCCGGAATCATATAAAACAGGGATTTCCTTTTTTTTCTCGAAATCAAATTTTTTACAACCTGTTATTCCATGATAAAAAGGATTTGTTCCCGTATAAATGGTTGCAATGGCCGAAGCATAATTGATATTGGGAAAATCATATTGGATATTACTATAAACCAGTCCCCCGTTGAGTAATCGTTTGAAACCCTTTTCTCCGAAAGTCTGCATACAATATTGCAAATAATCGCCCCGAAGCTGGTCGATGGTAATCCCGATCACCAGTTTAGGAGTAGATGATCCCTGTTCCTGTGTCTGAGACTGTGCCGAAGCAATACTCAAAACAGAAAGCAAAGATGCAAAAAATTGCTTCCAGTGATTTACTCTGATCTTATTTATTTTCTTTTGCACACTTATATGAAATTAATAAATGGTATCCGGATCTTAGCCACAGGCATAAAGCCATGAGAAAAGCCGCAAACGGAATCTGTTGCGGAATGAAATACCATCCGGATAATAACAAAGTTAAAACCGCAAAGTTAAATAAATGATAGCATTTTATTGCTTTTTTACCAATATTTAATAGAAAAAAGAAGGCCGCAATAATATGTAATGGCTGTAGCCACAATACATTATAGTTGCAGGATGTGCAAGGATGCGTAGAGATAAAACAAATAAACCAGACAATACATCCGGCGATTCCGGCAGAAAGGAAGAGTGCGAAATCATACCCTTTGAATAGCCTTTTCTTTTTGAGTCCTGCAACAGATACACAAAGAGTTATCAATAATAAAATACCTCCGGATAGGATGGGGGTGAATATCGTTGATTTTTTATCATCTTCTTCATAAGTTGGAGAAAGTACTGTTTGTGTACTTTTTACCAATGGATATTGTATACTGTCTTCTACCACAGTTGCTTTATCGAAAGCAAACATCAGTTTCACAGGAAGAAACATTTCGTTACGTAAATGGATAGTACTATCTGCTCCGCTTCCCAATACCAGATCAATGCCGAATGACAACCATGGATAAGGTTGAGTACAATGATGTACCAATGTCCTGAATGAAGTCGGATGATCCTGTTCCGGATAAATGATTTTTCCGGGAATGAATTTTTCTATGATATCACGCGGACGGGTGGTGCAATTGTCGAAAAAATAATTGTAGCGATATTCACGATTTTCCGGCAGGGCATTTTCATTCAAAAAATTGAATATGGCTTTTTTTCCTTCCAAAGAAAGATTCAATACCTGTTCTTCGATATGTGAGTTATCTTTGGCGTAACTGAATATAAAACTACCGAAAAGATCAATACCAAGCACATAATCTGTTTCCCCTTTTACAAAGTGGTAAATGAAATTAGGCCGGCTGGAATCGAAATAACCATAATTATATACCCAGTCGATATTTTGAGCAGCATCTTGCACCCGTATAGCAGTGTGTCCGAAAATCGCATAAATGGCTTTGTCCCTCGGATATACGGTAAGCAGACTGATGGTAGCATCTTCATTTAAAACCGGAGTTGAGGTAGTGTTTTGGCCTCCGACAGGTTGTACATATATCAGATAGCATAATAATACCGCTATATATGTTTGAATATACACCAATCGTCCTTTCATTTTCTGCTTTTTACACTTTTTTTCCTGATAATCTCTTCCCAATACACCCATAACAAGAAAATAATGATGTAGTATAAATAACGAAACACTCCTTCATGCAAAAATTCAAACCTTTCTATATGGTCTTGGATAAGAAATAGAATGGCAGATATGCGGAAAATGTTATAACAGAACAGAATGAATGCTGTTAAAGGGAGATACCATAATTTTTTCTTCCAGGGTCCAGGATATAAAATCATGATTGTCAGGTAGATGTATAGTTGTTTTACTCCAGTGCACCCCCAGATAATATTTACTCCGTTATTGTTGTAAAAATAAATATGCGTGTCATACAGATACAAATCATCAGTTCCGGGAAAGATAGAAGAAAACCAGTAAACCAGTCTGGCCGTAAATTGAGATAAATGGTAAAACTGTTCTGTGCAATTTTTTCCGAAAATTGCAATGTGCTGACTGTTTAAATCTCCGTCAACAACCCATTTCCAAAGGAAATGAGTTCCCAAAAGCATTACGACAAAATAGATAATTCCAGCATAAGGCTTGAGGCTTTGAGTTAGGTCACTTATATATTTTTTCATTTTTCGATTTGCAAAGTTAGTATGTTTTCAAGATTTTCCCGTACATTTGCATCGTTTTTAAGAAAAATAAGTGAATATAGTTATAGATCAAGGAAATGCATCGACCAAGGTGGCTTTGTTTGACAGAGATAAAATGATGATATCTTTTATCTTTAAGCCATTGAGGGAGAGTCATATCCGAAAGTTAATACATCAGTACTCCCCCCGGTGTGGAATACTGAGTTCTGTAGCCGAAGTAGATCCGGCTGTTATTGCTTTATTGAAGGAGCATCTGGAGCATTTTATTGATTTGGAAGAATCGGTTTCACTGCCTGTTTCGGTAAAATACCGCACCCCTCAGACGCTCGGCAAAGATCGTATTGCGGCTGTTGTCGGTGCACAAAGTTTACGTCCGGATAAAGATATATTGATCATAGACGCAGGCACGGCTATTACTTACGATTTGTTAGAATCGTCAGGTGATTATCCGGGAGGCAATATATCACCGGGTCTGACTACACGTTTCAAGTCACTCAAATCCTCCACTAAGCGTTTGCCGATGCTTGATGAAAACGGAGATCTTCCTGATTTGGGTTATGATACGGAAACAGCTATTCGTTCCGGTGTTGTGAAAGGTGTTATTTATGAAATGGATGCTTATATAAACGAATATAAGTTAAAGTATCCGGGCCTTTTTGTTTTTTTAACAGGTGGGCACTCATTTTATTTTGAAACAAAGCTAAAAAACTCCACCTTTGCGGAAGGTAATTTGGTTTTATTAGGATTAAACAGAATTTTGAATTATAATGTCAAAAATTAGAAATATTTTGTTGATTGTTGCAGGGATTTGTTTGCAAATACCTGTCTGGGCGCAGGGAAACAGTACTAGTTCTCCATATTCCCGTTATGGATATGGGATGTTGGCTGATCAATCTTCCGCTATGGGGCATGCTATGGGAGGGATTGGTTATGGACTGAGAAACTCCAACCAGATCAATACAATGAACCCGGCTTCTTATTCAGCAGTAGATTCTTTGACTTTCCTTTTTGATATGGGAGTTGATTTCAAAATTTCCTGGATGAAAGAGGGCGTTAATAAACAAAAGGATTATAATGGGGATTTGAAAAATATCAACATGTTGTTTCCTATAGCCAAGAATTTTGCTTTCAGTGCCGGATTTATACCGTTTTCTTATGTGGGATATCAATATGGTATCCAATATGATTCGCAAACCCAGGCGCAAACCAATTATTCCGGTAACGGAGGCTTTCATCAGGTTTATGGAGGTTTAGCCTACAAATACGGAAACTTTTCGGTTGGAACCAATATCGGATATTTGTTCGGAGATCTGGAACATTATACTTATACTTATCCACAGGGAGGTTCAACCGGTGTATATCAGGATTCGATTAAAGTACGGGCACATGATTTCATTTATACAATCGGAGCCCAGCAGAAAATAGTTTTACCGGACAACAAACATTTGGTTCTCGGAGCAGCTTATACTCCCAAATTGAAAATGACGGCCAAAGGAACCGAAACCCGTTGGATTGGTAGTGAAAAAATCAGGGATACCATTACTTCAGCCAATGAATTTGATTTGGCACAGAAGTTGGGTGTCGGTGTAAGTTTTGTCAGTAATAAATGGACTGTAGGTGCCGATGTGCAATGGGAAAACTGGGCAGATGCCAAAATAAATAACCAAACAGATTCTTTGAATAATCGTTTGCGTTACGGAGTAGGAGCAGAAATGATTCCCAATGCCCGTAGCCGGAACTTTTTTGGTCGGACCAAATATCGTTTTGGTGGATATTATACCAATTCATATATTACAACTGATGCCGGTTCTACCTATGATGAATTCGGTCTCAGTGTGGGTTTGGGAATGCCGGTTTATAATAAATCGGTATTACATGTATCATTCGATTATGTAAATATCATGCCAAGTATTAAAAATACACTATCGGAAAATTATTTCAAGATTACTCTCAATTATACTTTCAATGAAACCTGGTTCAGAAAATGGCGTATTCAATAAAAATCGCTATTTGACCGTCGGTTTTGTAGTGGTTTTTGCTTTGCTTGCCTTTATTGGTTGCGGGAAGGAAAAAACAGAGATGGTAGGTGTGAGTTTTGATCCTGAAAAAACTCCTTATATGCATACGGAAGATGTTGCCACCTTGATTTCTGACTCCGGAATTACCCGCTATCGTATCAATGCCAAAGTATGGGATGTTTATAGTAAAGCACAGGAGCCATACTGGTATTTCCCCAAGAAAATTCATGTAGAAAAATTTGATACCCTTTTTCATGTGGATGCCAGTGTTAAATCTGATACTGCTTATTATTTTACCAATAAAAAATTGTGGCAACTGATTGGAAATGTAAAAATATTGACTCTGCAAGGGGATATTCTTGAAACTTCCGAATTGTTTTGGGATCAAAATCTGGCTGAAATATATACGGATAAATTTGTCAGGGTACAACAACAAAATGGAGAAGTCCTGACAGGGGAGGGTTGTCGTTCCAATCAGGAAATGACCAATATCCGTTTTTACCGGGCCAGCGCTTCTGTAAATGTCAATAAAGACAGTGGAGGTGTGCCTGTGGATACATCTGCTGTTCCGGTTGATACATCTGCCGTTCAGAAAAAAGATACTATCAGTTCCCAGCCATGAACACAATAATCATATCGATTCTTGTAAGTATTCTATTTTCCGCATTCTTTTCCGGAGTTGAGATTGCATTTGTTTCTTCCAATAAATTGAGATTTGAATTAGACCGAAAGAAAAAAAGCCCGACTTCTTTTATTCTCAATCGTTTTTATAAAAAACCGGGGATTTTCCTGACAACTTTATTGGCAGGTAATACCATTGCATTGGTTGTTTATGGACTTTTGACTGCTCATCTTTTGGGCTTTTGGCTGTCGTCATATATTTCCGGAGATGCCTGGCTTTTATTTATTCAGGCAATTGTAGCTGCTCTTCTGATCCTGATTGCCGGAGATTTTATTCCGAAGATGCTTTTTCGTATCAATCCCAATCTGTCTTTGTCTGTTTTTGCGATACCTTTGTATGTTATTTATGTAATTTTATATCCTCTCTCATTGCTTTGTATCGGTTTTTCATGGTTGATTCTGAAGATTACCGGAATGAATATTTCTTCCCATATCCGGGCGAAGGCATTAGGTAAAGTTGATTTGGATCGTTTTATTCAAAGTACCATAGAGCAATCTCCGGATAATTCTTCCTTGGAAACTGAAGTGAAAATTTTTCAAAACGCATTGGATTTTTCTAATATACGGTTGAAAGATTGTATGATCCCCCGCACGGAAATCGTCGCATTTGATTTGGATGTCACTCAGCAGGAATTATTGTCTAAGTTTATTGAAACCGGTCTTTCTAAAATACTGATATACAAAGAAAATATAGATGATATTGCCGGTTATATACATTCTACGGAAATGTTTGTTTGTCCGGATAACTGGAAAGACAACCTCAAATCCATACCGATTGTTCCGGAAACCATGGTTGCCAGCAAGTTAATGAAAGTGTTGATGCAGGAGAAGAAAACAATAGCAGTGGTGGTCGATGAGTTTGGCGGAACCGTCGGACTTGTAACTCTCGAAGATTTAGTAGAAGAAATATTCGGTGATTTCGAAGATGAACATGATATACAAACCTATGTAGCCAGCAAAAAATCGGAGGATGAATATGTACTTTCCGGTCGTATGGAAATTGATAAGGTAAATGAAATGTTTGAACTGGATCTTCCGGAATCTCCTGATTATCTCACAATAGCCGGACTTATCCTGCATGAATGCCAACGTATTCCCAATGTAAAAGATACCATTCATATCAGTCGTTTTTCATTTACAATCATAAAAAAAACGGCTACAAAAATAGAACTGGTCAAAATGAGAATTCTTCCCAGATAAAAATTTTCCTTAATAAATTGTGTATTTTTAAGCTTTTATGTGTACCTTCGTGCGCGAAAATCATGAAAATAAATAACTAAATAATAAAATACTAAATGGCAACATTAGAAAAGATCAGAAACAAAGCCGGATTACTCGTTACTGTAGTAGGTGTGGCTTTGTTTGCATTTATCATCGGAGATGGCCTGAGATCAGGTTCTACTTTCTTCCGCCAATCTAAAGAAACTGTCTTGAATGTAGACGGAAAGAGTATAAAAATTCATGAATACATGAATAGTGTGGATGAATTGACTGAAATTTATTCCATGCAAATGGGAGGTGGTAATTTGACAGAAGATCAACAATCTCAGGTGAGAAATGAGGTTTATGAAAGGTATGTGAGAGAGATATTGATCAATGAAGAAGCCTCGAAAGTAGGATTTACGGTTACTTCTGATGAAATTTATGATATGGTGCTGGGAGATAATATTTCTCCGATGGTACAACAAATGCCGATGTTTCAGAATGAAGCCGGTCATTTTGATAAAACTGTAGCCAAAAGATTTTTAGATGTGATAATCAAGGATATGGATTATTCTCAGATGTCTCCGCAGGAACAATCTCAAATAGAAAACAGCAAAAAATTCTGGTTGTATCTGGAAAAAGAGATGAGACAACGGAAAATGGAAGAAAAATATGGTGCATTGTTAGCTAAAGCGGTTGTAGCAAATTCTTTGGATGCAAAAGATGAATATGAAGAAAATAAAGTCAGTGTGGATTTTGAATATACAGTAAAAAATTATGCCACACTTCCTGATACTATGTTCTCAGTAAGCGAATCTGAGATCAAGAATTTATATAATAAACGGAAAGAATTATACAAACAAGAACCTGCTGCCGAAATCAAATTTATTGTAGTAAATGTAACACCCAGTGACGAAGACTATGCTGAAGTAAAAAAGGCCATGTCGGATTTGAAGGAAGAATTTATTACTTCTACAGATATAGCTGAAGTTGTAAATGAAAATTCCGATAAACCATTTTATGATGCCTATACTTCTGCTTCCTTGTTGAGCGCAGATGCTAAAAGATTTGTCACAGAAGCTCAAATCGGAGATGTACAGGGACCAGTACAGATTGGTAATACCTTCCATATGTATAAATATTTAGGCAAAATGATTGCACCGGATTCTATCCGTGTCAATGAATTGACTTTGCCGATGTATGCAGAAAACGAATTGAAAGTGTTTTCAGATAGTTTGATAAATGTAATAAAAGGAGGTCAGTCATTTGCAGAACTGGCACAAAGCCTTACCGGCGGAAGATATAACGGAGATATGGGTTGGTTGACTGATGAAACAGCCCTGAGACGCATAGATGAATCATTCAGAAATGCCATTTTTGATGCAAAAATCAATGATGTATTTGTTTTGAAAACCACTCGTGGTACCCACCTGATGCAGGTGACTGAAAAGACCGCTCCTGTTGAAAAATACAAAGTAGCAGATATAGCTATGGAAGTAGATCCCAGTACAAGAACAGTCAATCAGGCACAAACACTTTTAAGTCAATATATTCTTAAAAATAATACCTGGGATAAATTTGAAGCAGAAGCTCCGGCTGCAGGTTATATATGCCAGTCTGCTTCTGTAGAAAAAAATGATCAGACATTACAAGGCATGCCTTCTACCCGTCAGGTTGTTCGTTGGGCTTTTGAAAGCAAAAAAGGAGAAATGTCCAAGGTTTTTGAAGATAATAACAGATTTTTAGTTGCTATTGCAGGTGATCATTTAGCAAAAGGATTCCGTCCGGTAGCTGCTGTCAGCGAGATTCTTAAAAGAGAATTGATCAATGATAAAAAAGCAGAGAAAATCATGGCTGATCTGAAAGCTAAAAACTGTACATCATTGGAAGAATGCGGAGATAGAGTTGATTCTGTTAAATTTGTAAACTTCAATACCCGTAGCATTGCTGGTATCGGTATGGAACCGGCTTTGAATGCTGCAGCTCCTATCGCAGAAATCAATAAGATAAGTGGTCCGGTGAAAGGAAAAAACGGAGTGTATATGTTCAAAGTGTTGGTAAGACATGACAATCCTGGTGAATTCAATCCGACAGAACAAAAACAAATGATGGGCATGCAAAATGCTTACCGCTACATGTATCAGTCAATGCAAATGCTGAGAGATAAAGCGGAAATTGATGACAATAGGATAACTTTCTATTAAAAATTAAGAATTAAGGATTAAGAATTAAAAATTAAGGCTTAAGAACTGAGGTTGATACCTGATTCTTAATTCTTAATTTTTAATTCTTAATTCATTTTAAAGGCTATGGATAAAATACCCCTTTTAGGTCAGACGCAGGATGCACTTAAACGCATCGTTGCCGAATTAGGGATGCCGGCATTTACAGCCCGGCAGATGACCGATTGGTTGTATAAGAAAAAGGTATGCAGCATTGCCGAAATGACCAATCTTTCTTTGGCCAACCGGGAGAAACTTTCCGGGAGATATGATGTGGGAGTATCTGTGCCCGTAACTTCCATGGTTTCAAAAGACGGAACAATCAAATATCTTTTTCAGACAGCTGGTAATAAGTTTGTAGAGTCCGTTTATATTCCGGATGATGACCGGGCTACCCTTTGTGTTTCATCACAGGTTGGATGTAAAATGAATTGTCTGTTTTGCATGACCGGCAAACAAGGCTTTTCCGGAAATCTGACTGCTGCAGAGATTTTGAATCAGATACAATCCGTTCCTGAATCAGATAAATTAACCAATCTGGTATTTATGGGAATGGGTGAACCATTGGATAATACAGACGAATTATTGAAAGTCCTGGAGATTCTCACATCAGATTATGGTTATGCCTGGAGTCCCAAGCGTATCACCGTATCTACAATAGGTATTATTCCCGGTTTGAAAAGATTTCTGGAAGAAAGTAATTGCCACCTGGCCATTAGTTTACATACTCCTTATCCTGATGAAAGAGAAAGATTAATGCCGGTGGAAAAAGCTTATGCTTTACAAGAAGTATTGGAATTGGTCAGGACAACTGACTTTTCACATCAACGAAGGGTCTCTTTTGAATATATCATGTTTGACGGACTGAATGACGGACTTTCTCATGCCCGCGAACTCACCCGTTTGTTGTCTGGGATTCCTTGCAGGATCAATCTGATACGCTATCATGCCATACCCGGAATCGACCTGAAATCGCCCGATATGAAAAAAATAGTAACATTCAGGGATTTTCTGACAGCTAAAGGTATTACTTGTACTATCAGAGCCTCCCGGGGAGAAGATATCCTGGCGGCTTGTGGAATGTTATCTACTAAAAAAACGGCCGGAATGGAGTAAATTTGCTGACTATTCCTTACCTTTGTATCTTAATGGAATTTACATATGGAAGATAAAAAGATAAAAATAGGCATTACCCATGGAGATATCAATGGGATAGGCTATGAGGTTATTCTCAAGACTTTGGCTGATGTGCGAATTCTTGAATTGTGTACACCGATTATATATGGTTCTTCCAAAGTATTGGCCTGGCACAGAAAAGCCATGGAATTGGAGCCGGTTAACATGTCAATTATCAATCGTGCCCAAGATGCAGGTGCCAATCGTGTAAGTATTATCAATAGCATTGATGTGGATGTAAAAGTCGATATCTCCCGTTCAACCCCGGAAGCCGGAATGGCAGCATTTAAAGCCCTTGAAGATGCAGTGCGGGATTTGAAAGCCGGAGATATTGATGCTTTACTTACAGCTCCTATCAATAAGAATAATATCCAGAATGAGCAGTTTGATTTCCCTGGACATACGGAGTACCTGGAACAGGCCTGTGGAGAAGGAAATAAAGCCTTGATGATCCTGTTAAATGATAATTTACGGGTGGCTCTGGTAACAGGTCATATTCCTTTGGCGGAAGTTTCAGCAGCATTGACAATAGAAGGTATCACAGACAAACTAAGAACTTTCAATTATAGCTTAAAGCAGGATTTCGGAATTGTCTGTCCGAGGATAGCTGTGCTATCTTTGAATCCTCATGGAGGAGAAGAAGGACTTTTGGGAAAAGAAGAACAGGAAATTATTATTCCGGCAATGAAAGAGGCTGATAAAGAAGGAATAATGAGTTTCGGGCCTTTTGCTGCTGATGGATTTTTCGGCTCCGGCAATTTTAATAAATATGATGGAATCCTGGCAATGTATCATGATCAGGGCTTGATTCCTTTCAAAACAATAGCCATGGAGAATGGTGTGAATTTTACTGCCGGTTTGCCTGTAATCCGTACTTCTCCGGCACATGGAACGGCGTATGATATTGCAGGTAAAAATCTCGCTTCGGAAGAATCTTTCCGCAGTGCATTATACCTTGCCATTGATGTTTACCGGGCTCGCAAAAGATACAAAAATGCAACAGCTAATCCGTTGAAAAAGCAATATTTTGAACGAGGTTCGGATAATGAAAAGTTAGATCTCACATCAGAAGAATAACCCTAAAAAATGAAGGTATGATCCAGTCAATGACCGGTTTTGGTAAAGCAATCAAAGAGTTAAGTGAAAAGAAAGTAACTATAGAAATAAAATCTCTGAACAGTAAGCAATTAGATCTGAATACCCGTATTCCCGGGATTTACCGGGAAAAAGAGATGGAAATCAGAACAGAGGTATTGCAAAAGTTGGAACGAGGAAAAGTCGATTTGTCTATTTTTGTGGAAAATATAGGTAGAAATTCCTCAACACAAATCAATCGTCCGGTTTTTGAAAACTATTATCAACAAATCCGGGAGATTGCAGACAACATGGGAATAAATCTTCCATCCGATTGGTTTTCTGTACTTTTAAGATTGCCGGATGCAACTAAAACCGAGATTTCCGAGTTGGATGAAAATGAATGGAATGCTGTGCATGAGACATTTTATGAAGCGTTGAAACAGTTGATCCAGTTCCGTAAACAAGAAGGTGAGATGCTGCAAAAATTGTTTGAACAAAAAATCCAGAATATTTCTGTTTTGCTCGATTCTATTGCTGCTTATGAAGCCGGACGAATAGAACGGGTTAAAGAAAAGATTCTGGAAGCATTACAAAAAAACGAAATCACATCTTTTGATAACAATCGTTTTGAGCAGGAGCTGATATATTATATCGAAAAGTTGGATGTAAATGAAGAAAAATCCCGTCTGAAAAATCATTTGGATTATTTTTTGGATACTATGAAAAATGGAAAAGGACAAGGAAAAAAACTTGGCTTCATAGTGCAGGAAATGGGTCGGGAAATCAATACTCTTGGTTCCAAGTCCAATCATGCAGAAATGCAACAATTGGTTGTTCAAATGAAAGACGAATTAGAACAGATTAAAGAGCAAGTTTTGAATGTTCTCTAAAAATAAATTCTAAGAATAAATTCTAAATTTTGAATTCTAAATTTTGAATTAAAACAAACTTTTTAGTTATTATTTCAAAATTCAAAATTCAAAATTCAAAATTCAAAAACAGTGTCAAGTAAATTAGTCGTATTTTCAGCCCCCTCAGGATCCGGAAAGTCCACCATCATCAATTATCTTTTGTCACAGGATCTGGGATTGCAATTTTCCATTTCGGCAACCAGTCGTTTGCCGCGGGGAGAAGAAAAAGATGGTGTGGAATATTATTTTCTTACACCAGATGAGTTCAGAAAGAAAATTGCCCAGGGGGAATTCCTGGAATATGAGGAAGTATATAAGGATCGTTTATACGGCACTTTGAAATCGGAAGTGGAGCGTATTCTCCATTCAGGAAAACATGTGATTTTTGATGTGGATGTAGTGGGTGGATGTAATATCAAGGACTATTACGGCGATCGTGCCTTGTCTGTTTTTATACAGGCTCCTTCTATTGATGTCTTAAAACAACGCTTGGAGAAACGCGGGACTGATGCGCCGGAGGTCATCAAAGAACGTTTGGAAAAAGCTAATCTGGAATTGTCATTTGCGCCTCGTTTTGATAAAGTTATTATCAATGCTGATTTTGATGTTGCGAGGGAAGAAACTTTACAAACCGTTAAAAATTTCTTACAGTCCTGATTAATGATTTCAGTCGGCATTTTTTCGGGATCTTTTGATCCGGTACATATAGGTCACCTGGCTTTGGCCAACTATCTCTGCGAATATGAAGCATTAGATGAAGTCTGGTTTTTAGTTACCCCGCAGAATCCCCGGAAAAAAGTTAACCCACAGTTTCCTGCCGCACAACGTCTTCAATGGATCAAGGATTCCATTCGTAATTATCCTCATTTCAAAGTCTCCGATTTTGAACACCATCTTCCGGAGCCTCATTACACGATCAATACATTACGGGCTTTACAGGCTCAATATCCCGGTTATGAATTTTCATTGATTATCGGGGCTGATAATTGGACAGGTTTTGATCAATGGTATGATTATGATAGTTTGTTGAAAGAATTTAATGTAATTGTTTATCCTAGAAAAGGATATGACTGTGATCCTGATAAGAGATATCCGAGAGTACGCTTTTCTCAGGCGCCTCTGATTGAAATTTCTTCTACTTTTATCCGGGAATCTCTTCGTAAAGGCCGTGATTTACGCTTTTTTATGCCCGAAGGAGTGAAATTCTGAAGAAAATCATGTAACTTTGTCTTTTCAAATCAAGAACTTCATTTATGTCGTGTATTTTATGCCTGGAAACAGCTACAAGAGTATGTTCGGTGGCATTATCTTCAGGAGGAAATATTGTTTTTAAAAAGGAAGACCATGCGGGACCTTCCCATGCGGTTTTGTTGGGCGTTTTTGTTCAGGAAGCAGTTGCTTTTGCCCGTGAAAATCAGTTGAAGATTGATGCAGTGGCAGTAAGTGAAGGTCCGGGATCTTATACTGGTTTGCGCATTGGCGTTTCCGAAGCAAAAGGTCTGTGTTATGGGTTGGATATTCCGTTGATAGCAGTTCCTACTTTGGAAATAATGACTTTACAGGCTGTTGCTATGGGATATAAGGCTGACTATTATTGTCCGATGATAGATGCCCGCCGGATGGAAGTATATGCAGCGATCTACCGGATGAATAAGATATTGGAAGTACAGCGACCTGTTTCAGCCGATATTGTGGATGAAAATACTTATGATAATTTTCTTGCGAAAGGTACGGTTTTATTTTTTGGAGATGGAGCTCTCAAAGTAGAAACCATTATTTCCCATAAAAATGCTATATTTGCAAAAAACATATATCCTCTGGCTTCGGGAATAGTTCCTTCAGCTCATGAATATTACAAAAATAAAAGATTTCAGGATGTAGCTTATTTTGAACCATTCTATTTGAAAGAATTTCAGGCTACTACTCCTAAAAACAGAATATAATTAGATATGAAATACAATACCCAACAAAATGCTTTGATTATGCCCGAGTACGGGCGTAACATACAGAATATGGTAGATTTCTGTGTGAATATTCCTAATAGGGAAGAACGTAAGAATTGTGCCAATACCATTATTAATATTATGGGAAATATGTTTCCCCACCTTCGGGATGTCAATGATTTCAAACATATTTTGTGGGATCATCTGGCTATTATGTCTGATTTTAGATTAGATATTGATTATCCGTATGAAGTGGTTAAAAGGGAAGATCTTTATTCCCGTCCTCCCCGTTTGCCGTATAGCCAGGGCCGTATCATGTATCGTCACTATGGGAAAAACCTCCAGGGGATGATTTTGAAGGCTACCGAATATAAGAGCGGAGAAGAGAAAGAACAATTGATCAAGATGCTTGCCAACCATATGAAAAAATCATTCCTTACCTGGAATAAAGAAGTGGTTGACGACCGGAAAATTTTTAAGGATCTCTATGAAATGTCGGATGGCGCTATCAGCTTGGATGAAAATACACATAAACTTACAGAGTCAAAAGACATTTTGATGAATAAGAATAAGAATTTGGCGAGGAAAATGAATAAAAACTGATATAAATATTGAATTCTAAATTTTGAATTATAAGGGAGATTCAAGGATTTTTTGTTTGTAATTCAAAATTCAAAATTCAAAATTCAAAATTCAAAATTTACAACCATGTCATCATTTGTAATAGAAGGCGGTCATCGCTTATCCGGAGAGATTACTCCGCAGGGAGCAAAAAATGAGGCGTTGCAGATTATTTGTGCGGTTCTGCTGACATTAGAGAAAGTAACGGTGCATAATGTGCCTGATATTCTGGATGTGAATAATCTGATTATGCTTTTGGCAGATATGGGTGTGAAGGTTGACAAGCCTAAGCCACATACTTATGCTTTTCAGGCGGATGATGTTAATCTGGATTATTTACAGACGGATGATTTTTTAAAGAAAAGCGCTTCTTTGCGTGGTTCTGTTATGATTGTCGGTCCACTTGTGGCACGTTATGGAAAAGCTTTGATTCCCAAACCTGGTGGAGATAAAATTGGTCGCCGGAGATTAGATACTCATTTTCAGGGAATACAAAAATTAGGTGCTGAATTTTCATATGATGCCGACAGACAGTTATATGAAGTCAAGGCTGATCGACTGACCGGAACTTATATGTTGCTTGATGAAGCTTCTGTTACCGGTACTGCCAATATATTAATGGCAGCAGTGCTTGCTCAGGGAACTACTACGATTTATAATGCAGCATGTGAACCATATTTACAACAGTTATCAAAAATGTTGATTGCTATGGGAGCCAGAATATCAGGAGTAGGTTCCAATCTGCTGACCATACAAGGAGTTGATACCTTAGGTGGATGCAATCATACTATTCTACCCGATATGATTGAGGTTGGTAGTTTTATTGGTATGGCCGCCATGACAAGTTCACATATTACGATTAAAAACGCATCTGTGGAGAACCTGGGGATTATTCCCGATGCTTTTCGCAGAATTGGTATTCAGGTTGACCAGAAAGGCGATGATTTAGTGGTTCCGGCTCAGGAATCTTATGACATAGATACGTTTATTGATGGTTCAATTATGACCATTGCTGATGCTCCCTGGCCGGGCCTGACTCCCGACTTATTGAGTGTTTGCTTAGTTGTGGCAACGCAAGCCAATGGCAGTGTACTGATTCATCAGAAAATGTTTGAAAGCCGTTTGTTTTTCGTAGACAAATTGATAGATATGGGGGCGCAAATTATTCTTTGTGATCCGCATAGAGCTACAGTCATTGGTCTTGGAAAACGATATCCATTGAGGGGATCGGTTATGACATCTCCTGATATCAGGGCAGGAATTGCTTTGCTGATTGCTGCTATGAGTGCAGAAGGAGTAAGCCGTATTCATAATATAGACCAGATAGATCGTGGTTATCAAAATATCGACAAACGTCTGAGCGCTTTAGGCGCTCATATTACCAGAGTATGATAAAAAAAGAAGAAGTCACCCGTATCGGACAATTCAATAAACCACATGGAGTTAAAGGAGAATTGTCGTTCACATTCACCAATGATGTGTTTGATGGGAGTGACTGCGATTTTTTTATTTGTGAGATGGATGGTATTTTGGTTCCCTTTCGTATAGAAAGTTATAAAGTCCGCTCAGATGTCTCTGCATTAGTCAAGCTAAAAGGAGTTGATTCGGAGCAAAGCGCTAAAAAATTTACCAATACTGAAGTATACTTTCCTAACCAATATTTTCCGGAGATCGCTTCTTCCGGAGTAACTACCTGGCATTTCTTTATCGGATTTAAATTAGTCGATATCACACAAGGAGAAATTGGAGTAATCAGTGATATCGATGAATCTACGGCCAATATCCTCTTCATTGTGGAAGATGGAGAAAATGAAATCCTTATTCCTGCTGCAGAAGATTGGATTGTTGGGGTAGACGGTGATCGTAAAATTCTCGAGGTAGAATTACCGGAGGGATTAACTGCATTGATTTAAATGATACACCTGTTATCTACCTAAATAAGAAGTTTAGATAACTTCAAGTTAAGCTGTTTTTTTATTCCCTTTTTTTATTTTAGAAATCCTATCTTTTTCTTTCCCAAATAAATAAATTGTATTTTTGTATCCTTATACCAAAGCCTGTTAAAGGATCGATTCAAAATTTAGCGGTTACATATTTTCAGAGGTCGTTCCTCTGGAGAGTTTTTAATATGTGTTTTTAAATTGACAGTATGTGATGATGCTGATTAACAGCACCATTATGTATTGTTTTTGTTGTTTAAAAAGCTCTGAATCAAATACTTTGTTTATTATTGCAACATCTTAACCTCACAATTGTTGAAATAGATAACACAATTTCAAGAGTAAAGAGAGTATTAAAGTATTATTTTTTAAATTAAAAACGAGATGAAAACAACAATTAAATTGAAGTTACGTCCTTCTACAGTGGATGGAAAAGAAGGCAGTTTGTATTTTAGACTTATAAAAAACAGAAAAGTGAGAACGGTTACGACCCCTTATAAGATCTATGCAGAAGAGTGGAATCCTGAACTATCGGTAATCCGGTTAGGAGGATCCGTCCCTCAACGGGAAAGACAATTACAGGAAATGGCATTCAATATCAGGGAAGATACTGAGAATTTGAAGGAATCTATTCGTCAGTTGGAATATAGTAGAGACTACAACCTGGATGAGGTTGTTAATATTTACCTGCATAAAGGTGTTGCCTGTCAAATGTCTGTTTTTGTAGACCAGCTCAAGCAGGAATTAATTGAAAATGCTCAGGAACGTACAGCTATGGCTTACCAGAGTGTCGTCAACAAAGTGTCGGTATTTTGTAATGATGAAGGCATTTCCTTAGATAAAATAGATTCCCTGTTTGTTCAGCAATTTGAGTCCTATATGAAGAAAAAAGAAAATCAACCGAATACGATTTCTTTTTACATGCGTAATTTACGAGCCATATACAACAAGGCGATAAAAATGAAAGTCATTGACCGGAAGAAAGACAATCCCTTTCAGGATGTGTATACCGGTGTTTATAAGACCCGGAAACGCGCCGTCAAGAAAGAGATCTTTGATGAACTGATGAGCCTTAATTTACTGGAAGATAAAGACAAGCATCTGATATATGCCCGGGATATGTTCTTTCTGAGTTTTTATCTGCGAGGTATTTCCTTCATCGACCTGGCTCATTTGCGAAAAAAGGATATGTCGAAAGAGATGATTACATACACACGGAGGAAAACGGGTCAACGTCTGGAGATAGCCTTGACACCGGAGATTCGTGAGATTATCAATAAATATGCAAGCCAGTGTCGGGAATCTGAGTTTTTATTGCCTATCCTGACTTTATCCTCCACTCGTAAGCATTATAGTAATACCTTGAAGCAACAGAATAACCGGTTGAAAATGTTGTCCCGGATGATTGGGCTGGAACGTTATCTGACCACTTATGTGTCCCGCCATTCCTGGGCCTCCATTGCCAGGGCGAAAGGCATTCCAGTGTCAGTGATCAGTCAGGGTTTGGGTCATGAGTCAGAAAAAACGACCTTGATTTATCTGGACTCTTTTGATTATTCAACTTTGCATAAGGCGAATCAAAAAATTATCAATTTCACAAAAAAAGTTCCGAAAAGTGCATAAATTCAGAATAAATGTTTAATTTTGGCGCAGGAAAAGAAAGCTATAAGTCGCACACAGTCATTTTCTAAGTGATGTGTCGCACTTTTACCAAGAGGTAACATGCTGAAAAAGAAGAATTTGAAAAAAATAATAACCCAATGAGGAGCCTAATAAGTAAACTTTAGGCAAACAGCTTCTTTTCGTAAGTGTTCTTTAAAATCAAAAAAATCCTGTTTTTTAACACAAAGAACAGGATAAAAAAACAAGGAAAGTTGTTTTTTTAATAAAACACTTTGAAAACAGGCTAATTATCAGTATATTATGACTGAGAAAAAACAAAATTTAAAAGTAGATGTACACATTGAGAGTTTTACGGGCCATATTATATGGAAAAATACTTACCCGTTAGCCGGAACTACCCGGCAGGAAGAACCTCAAACAAACGCAACGATGATTTTTGTTGTGAAGGGGGATATTATGCTCTTGAGAAGTAATTTAAAAGACAATACAATCCCTGCCGGAGAATTTACACTAATTCCCCCGGGACAAGCTTATAGTCTTAAGGTGATGGCTGATGCACATATCATGTACTGCATCTTTAACACACAAATGTTGTTTGCTGCACATAATCAATATCAGGCATTCTTATGTGCAGGCAAATCAACTATAAAAAAACATAACCAATTAGTAATCAAACAAATATTATCGGCCTATTTATCCCTTATGGTGGATTATATCCTGGCAGATATCAATCCACAATCTTTTATTGAACTCAAAACACAAGAATTGTTCTACCTGCTTTTTAGGTGCTATAACAAGCAGGAATTAGCAGAATTCTTACATTTGGTCTCATGTAAAGAACCGGAATCAGGTAATCTACAATCTTGGACTTCTTTTTTAGAAACTTCCGGATTAAATCAGAATAGCTTTTTGCTGAAATCTAAATCCGTTATTAAAGGTAAAAAACAGGAAGAAACGAATATCTTTGATAGATGAATAAGATAATTTTGTGAATAGTAAACGATAAATTGGCATTGTTTTTGTAAGTTAATTGGTGTATGTGTGTGAAATTTCTATCACTTAGAAAGTGACGGAAATCAAACATTTCAGGAAGTCATTGAAAATGAGTGATATGTCATATTTGAGAATCTATAATATAATGCAGATATGAAACAAAATAACCGGGGAATTAGGGTTTCTCAGCTTGGGAAAGTTGGGTATTCGTTTTTTATTTCAAATTTAGTGTGTATGTGTGTGTGTGCGTTCCCCGGTTGTTTTTATTCCCATGATATTGGAATGTTGAGTGAATAACTATAATAACGATTAAGAATTAAATAATATGGCAAAACAAACATCATTTGCACATCAGAAACAGGTATTGGAGCAATTTTCCCAACAGTTATCTGCCTTTAGTAAGGCTTTGGAGTCTTTGTCGGAAAGATATGAATTAGAAATTTTTTCCTTATACGAAGAACAGGGTATGATGGAAGAAATTTATATGGATTATATGTCTCGCTATATGCAACCGATGAAGGATGCTTTACTTGATTTATCCGCCAGGGTTTCTTCGGAAGATATTGCGTTTGTGGAGAGAGAAATAGATTTTATATCCTCCAGATCATAATAATCAATTAACAAGTAGGGGAAAAGATGAGTCAATCTGAAATAATCGGATACATCAGTGAAAAGAACGGGATTCCGGAGACCCAGGTGTCTGAATTGTTTAAATCTGCAATACGGAAGATTGTATCTGGATTGTCTGTAAATCAGGATGTTTCTATGCCGGGTTTGGGATGTTTTGAAGTCAAATCGTTTCCGGGAAGACGTACTGTGTTTTTTAAGCAGGACACAACATCCGGAAAAGAAATCGGTATTTCGGCAAATCCGGCAAATCTTTTGTCAGAGCCGGCTATTTCATTTTTCTCCCAGCATGTGGTTCAACTACTTCTCATAGAGAAAGAGATCTCTTTTCCTGAATTGGGGATTTTTCATTTATTGGTGTCAGGAGAGGAGAACCGTATCTCTTTTACCCCGTCCCTTGTGCTTCGGAATGTTTTGAATGGGGGGGCTGTGGTTCAAGAAATTGAACCTGTCGTTAGAACTTTTGTAAGAAAGGAAATTGAAGTAAAACCGGAAACGGAGGAAGTAAAAGCCCAAGAACTTGTAACTGAGTCGGCTGATAAAAATTCTGTGAAAGTATTTGAAAAAAAGGAGGAAACGAAAGAAGCGGAAGAAGTGGACGAAAAACGCCAGGTATTATCCCTACCTAAAAAAGAAGAAGTCAAAGATCCGGAAAAAACAGAGGAAAAGGCAACTGTTCTTCTCCGGGAAGAAGTAAAAGTTATACCCCGGACTGAAAAAGCAGAATTTAATGAAAAGAACTCCTCACAGGAAAACGCATCTATTATAGACAAACCGGAAAAGAAAGAGAATTTCCGTAATTCTTCCCAGGTGGGTGATGTTATTATTCCTGATGCAGACAATAAAGACAACCATCAAAGTAAAAAGAAGAATGTATTCTGGTGGATTTTGCTGATTATCATTATTGGTCTGGCATCATCATATACTATCCTGAAATATTTTGTGACCCAAGAGGCTGACGAGCCTGCAAAAGAAGTATTTCAACCATCAATCACATCTTCATCACAGGAAAAACCAGCCAATTTACTGGATTTATCGATACAGCATTATGGTAGCGCTGTCTTTTGGGTATACATCTATGAGTCCAATAAAGAACAGCTTTCATCCCCATTATCGATTCCGGCAGGAGTGGAATTGAATATTCCGGATTTACAAGTAGAATACAACATAGACACATCGGATTCATTGGAAATCCGTCGGGCAAATTTGCGTGCAGAAATAATACTGAAACAAAATACAAAATGATTATTAATTTATTAAAGAATTGACTGATGAAAAAGACAATTACAACATTACTTGCCGGGCTGTTGCCGGCAATAGCTCTTTGGGCAGGCGATCCGGTGGTTGTTACCGGTAATTTAAAGGTGGCGGGAGAAGGTTCCCTGACATCTGCAGGAGAAGTTACTCTCCGTGCTGCAGATAATACTAATGGCATCATTGTAAATAACGGTACTATGAAACTGAAAGGTTTGAATATTCAAACCAATACAAGTAAAGATGGTATGTTGTTGAACTATGGAACAGTAACATTGGATGGGACTTCGGTTGGCGCTGATTTCAAGGTGACCAGGAAAGTGAAAAATGACGATTGGTGTTATATGTCTTTTCCTTTTGATGTAAAAATCTCTGAAATCACTAATGAAAATGGCACTAAGCTGGTTTTAGGAGATTATCAGAATTATAAGGTGGGTGACCTTTTGTGGATAAGAGAACTTGATCCGGTAGAAGCTATGAAGGAGGGAAGCGATGGATTGAAAAGTATAACTAATGAAAATGCTTATCTGAAGGCAGGTAAGGGTTATCTGATTGCTACAGAGATTGCTTCTGCTAAAAGTATCGTTTTTAAAGCCAGCACAGGGGATGGATTTAATCTGGCTTCTTTATTCGCTAAAGATAAAGAGGTGGAATTGACATATATTGAAAATACCAATTTACCCCGTGGCAAAAAAGGTTGGAATTTTGTAGGTTCCAAACAATTATCAGGATTTACTTTAAATAGTAACAATACAGGAGATTATGTAGGAGCTATTTATTTGCTTAAATCCGATAAAACATTTGATGTATTCTTGTCAAATAGTGCACAAAAAACGATCCCTAATTTTCTTGCATTTTATACCCAGGTATTTGGACCGGATGAAGTAATGATCTATTCTGTTGATGGGATGACCTCCTCTGATGCTTCTGATAATTTATTACGTTCTTCCAGGGTTTCTGAAAACAGTGGCTTTGATTTGGTACTGATAGGTGATAAAAACAGTGATAAATGTATGTTTGCCATTAATGATGAGTATGCCGACGGGTATAAAGTAAGAGAAGACTTCTTCAAATTATTTTCTTCATCAGATGTTTCCCAGATCTGGAGTGACGAAGACCTGGTGATAAATAGTATCCCATCTGATATTGAAAGGGAAGTAAATGTAGGTGTTATTGCCGGAGACGACAAAGAACATACCATTGAAATAGCCGGATATACAGGAAATGAATTCCGCGAAATCAATCTGATTGACAGAGTAAAAGGAACTAAACATAATTTGTTAAAAACAGGCTATTCTTTTGAAACTGCAGCCGGCAAAAAAATCGAAGATCGCTTTGCATTGCAGTTCCTGAGAGCAGCAACCGGAATAGAATCGTCTGTAGCTGATCAAGAGGTGGTTACTTATGCTTCAGACATGAAGCTGTATGTGAAAAATATCGTTGCAGGAGATAAAGTGCTTGTTTATAACCTCTCAGGAGCTCTTGCAGCAGAAACAATATCCGAATCATCCGAAGTAATGCTTCCGTTAGCAGCAGAAGGTGTATTTATTGTGAAAGTTTCCGGAAATACAAACCATGTTTCCAAGGTTGCTAACAAGTAAAAAAGATGTATATGTATTTTGAAAAGACAAAATACTCTATCCGTTTATTGGCAGGTCTGATGCTTTGGGCTTTTACCGGAGTGCATGTATTTGCAGGAAACCCGCCATATCGGACAGAGGTAAGATTGACTGATAATTTTGATGTACATGTTATGATCCCGGGAGTGGGAGATAAATATGAACCCATATCAGTAGATACCCGGAGAACTGCAGAATTTGGAACAGGAGACGGATCTGTACTTGGCGATATAAGACAATACTATGTTTTTACTAAAGTGTATGATCCGGAAGCCGGTGATTTTATAGATGCAATTGCAGATACCCGTAATTATGTGAATTGTTACATAGAATATCCACTTTCTATTGTGGTAGAAGATCAATCTAAAGTAGGTTCTCAATATACAGTTAAAGTAACAGATTCGGAAATAGCCAGGAAAAAGACTGTGGAATGCGTTGAAATATACGATAAGCTGAATCCTGAAAAGGCAATTGTAGACATGTATAACAATGAAACGGGTTATACATTTACCATTACTTCAGGAGAATTAATTCCTGAAAAAGGAACAAGTCGTTACCGTACCGAGCGGATTATTGTGCGGCTTTATGGAGCGGAGCTTCCTGTAGCGTCTTCTCAAATATTGGACTGGAACACTCCGGGCAGTTGGATGAAAGGTACGGTTCCGGGAGCTAATACCCATGTGTTTATTCCCAGAAATTCCCAGCTTGCAGTTAACCAGACACCTGCTTCTACAGTTGAGTTGCTGACAAACCTGGGTAACCTGGAGATCAAACAAGGTACATCCCTGACTGTAACCGGTAATACGGAGATTATACCCGAACAACAATAAATAAACATACAAAATCAATTAAAAACAAAAAAAATGAAACGTATTGTAATGCTTTTTTTAACAGTATTCATGGTTGTTTCAAGTATAACTGTGGCTTCGGCTCAGGGCTTATATGAAAAAACATCAAATGAAGAAGAAACAACTACAACGGCTTCCGGCTTTTACAATAATGATCCGGATTTGAAGTTGCCGGGAGATGGAGGTACCTCTCCGGTACCAACTTCCCCTGTAAGCGACGGTTTTTGGATCTTACTGGGAATTGCCGGTATATATGGTGTTTTTAGTTACCGTAATTTCAAACGGAGTAAAGTCTCTGAATGATGAAGAAAGGCAATATCCGGTCGCTTGTTTTCCTGCTTTTTGCAGCAGTTTTATTCTCTTGTTGTACTTCTTACAAGAAAGTTCCTTACATGCAGACAAAATCTGCTGAAACATCCATAGAAACAACTTATGCTAAGTCTGATGTTCGTTTCCAGGTGGATGATGTGTTGGGAATTACAGTCAATGCAAGTGGTGAACCATCGGTAGCTGCCGATTTTAATTTACCACTGCAACCATTGGCCGAAAATGATAACAGCGGAGAGAGTGGAGTTGCACAAGGGTTCGGGCGGCAAACTTATCTGGTAGACCAACACGGAGAAATTAATTTCCCTGTGTTGGGTACTATTCAGGTAGAAGGATTGAACCGGGAAGAACTGGAAGCCAAACTCAAAACATTACTCAGAAAGTATCTCAAGACAGATCCTATCATCACCATTCGATTAATGAATTACCGGATTTCAGTATTGGGAGAGGTGAATCGTCCGGGCCAATATACCGTGTCCGGCAACCATGTCAATTTAATGGAAGCTTTGTCTTTGGCAGGCGATATGTCTATTTATGGCCGCCGTGACAAGGTACAACTGTTAAGAACACTCCCTTCCGGAGAATTGAAAATTGTAAAATTGGATTTAACAAAGGCAAATATTGCAGCTTCACCTTATTTCTACCTGCAACAAAATGATGTTTTGTATGTAGAGCCGAATAAGGCAAGGTCTAAATCTGCAGATATAGGCAGTCAAACAGGTATTGTTATATCAATTGGTTCTCTGTTGCTTTCTGTAGTGAATTTAATCGTATTGATAGCAAAATAAATGAAACAAATCTATACAGAAGGAAATGCCCGTAAAGGCAAGGAAATCAATTTTCAGTGGTTTCTGGATAAATTGTTTGTCCATTGGAAATTGTTCATCCTGTGCATTTGCCTGGGTTTAGGGATCGGATATGTTTATCTTCGTTATTCTACCCAAGTTTATAATATCGGCGCTACGATTGTCCTCAAAGACAATAAACGTGGAGGTATGGGTAACAGTGAATTGTCGGTTTTTGAGAGTATGGGGTTGATCAATTCCAATAACAATGTCGACAATGAGGTAGAAATGCTTGTATCCCGTAACCTGATTGAAGGAGTGGTCAGAGAATTAAATTTATATACTTATTACATCGTTAAAGGAAGATTTAAGGATACAGAATTATATAGTTCCGGAAATTACAAGTATTACAACACTATACCGGTCAGTGTATATCTGGATCAGTCATCAGTTGATAAATTAGTCGCTGTTTTGTCATTGAATCTGGAAAATGTGTCTGGAAAAACACGGGTTTGGGGTACATATGGAACTATTGGTTTTGATAAAGAGTTTAGTTCATTACCTGCCATATTAGAAACAGCAGCCGGTAATGTACTCCTGCAACCTTCTGGTGTCACTGACCTTTTGGAAGAGTATCCATTGCAGGTAAGTATATATCCTCCGGTCTATATTGCCAAACATTTTCTTTCCCGCCTGAATGCAGAATCTACAAGTAAGACTACGAGTGTAGTCCGTCTTTCATTGAAAGAAACCCATTGTAAACGGGGAGAAGCGTTTTTGTCCAAACTGGTTGAGATGTATAACCGGGATGCAATGGAAGATAAAAACAAAGCAGCCAGTAATGCAGCTCATTTTATCAATGATCGTTTGGTTTACATCAACGAAGACCTGAATAATGTGGAGATGGATATTGAAGCATATAAACGGGAAAACCGTCTGACGGACATTGGATTGGAATCTCAGTTGATTTTAGGCGAAGACAATGAGTATGAAAAGCAACTGGTTCGGATCGGTACTCAGATGGAATTGCTGAATTTATTGCGGGATGAAGTAAAAAGAGCAGAAATGACTGAAAATCTGTTGCCCGCTAACGTTGGTCTTTCAGATCCAGGTCTTGCAGAGGCAATCCAGAAATACAATAG
>JAVBMQ010000084.1:0-8436 GCA_031552335.1 Bacteroidales bacterium
GATATTGTCCGCGATAAACGTTATTGGGAAAATAAAAGGCAAAATGTCCGTTTTCAGGAAAAGAAATTAGAAGAAATCACTTCCCGTTATGAAACGGATCTCCAACAGTTGGAAAAACAACGCAAAGAGATCCTGGCAAAAGCAAAAACGGAAGCCGAACGACTGTTGACCGAAGCCAATGCACGGATAGAAAACACCATCCGGGAGATCAAAGAATCTCAGGCCGAAAAAGAAAAAACGAAATCGATACGGAAAGACCTGGAATCGTTTAAATCCACTATCGGAGAAACGATGGAAACGGATGATAAAATCGCCCGCAAAATTCAAAAGATCAAAGAAAAGGAAAACCGGAAGAAACAAAAGCCAGCTTCAGAAGAAAAGAAGCCCGTTTTCAATCCGGAAATCATTGAAACCGGAGATGATGTCAGACTGAAAGGACAAACATCTGTAGGAAAGGTACTAGAAATACAAGGTAAAAATATCACTGTAGTTTTCGGCATGATCAAATCTACTGTTAAACTTGATCAGTTAGAAAAAGTCAGCAAGACACAAATCAAAAAAGAAGCAATCAAACATACCTTTGTCAGTTCACAGACTTCTGATGATATCCATGAAAAAAAACTGAATTTCCGGCAGGATATTGATGTACGCGGTATGCGTGGAGATGAAGCTTTGCAAACGGTTATGTATTTTATTGACGACGCTATTTTGGTTGGTGTTCCAAGAGTACGGATCCTGCATGGTACTGGTACCGGAGCGCTTCGCCAGATTATACGGGATTATTTAAAGGCTGTACCACATGTATCCCGTTTCCAGGACGAACATGTACAGTTTGGAGGAAGTGGGATTACGGTTGTGGAATTATCTTGATTTCTATATCAATTTCGTACATCATCTACTCTGCACCCGAATTAACTCATGCCATTTTGATTCATAAAGTCTTTCGGCAAAACTCCAAATTGTTTTTGAAAACATTTGGCAAAATAAGACGGATTATTAAATCCTACTAAGTAGCATATTTCATTGATACGGTACTTATTTTGGGTAAAAAGTTCAGCCGCCTTTTTCAAGCGGATAAGTTGTATCAACTCATTTGGAGTAACATCCGTCAATGTTTTTATCTTTGCAAACAAGCCTGATCTACTGATACACAATTCATTCGCTAACTGATCAATGGAAAAATCCGTATCCGAAATATGATTTTCAATGATTTCATTCATTCGGATAAGAAATTCTACCTCACCCTTATTGGATGCAATACTATTCAACGGCACAAACGGTTTTTCCGAGAATTTCCGTTGCAATGTTTTCCTTGATTCAAGTAAATTTTCGATCCTGGCTTCAAGGTAATGTATAGAAAATGGCTTTTCAATATAACCATCGACCCCGGATTTTATCGCATTTATTTTAGAATTTGTATCTGTTTTAGCAGTAAGCAATATGACAGGGATATGGCTAAACAAGATATTTTTTCTTATTTCAGTACAAAATGTAATCCCATCCATTTCCGGCATCATTAAATCGCTCACAATAATATTCGTTTCATTTGATTCCAGGAGGCGAATTCCTTCCATGCCATTATTGGCCAACAAGACATGATATCTGAGTGAAAAATTTTTGTATAAGAAAGCCTGCATATCTTTGTTATCTTCGATAATAAGCAAAACAGGCTTGTGTTCCTTGTTCTCTGAAACTATAATTTCATCTGTTGATGTGGATTCTTGTTGTTCAAAAAAGGGTTCTGATAAATTGGATGCAACCTGCTCCACCTGACCGGCATATCCGGATTGTTCGACAGGCAGAATAATGAAAAAAGAAGTCTTTTTCCGGGGAATACTTGTTAAGCAGACCTTTCCATGATGAGCTTCAACCAGTGATTTGACTAATGAGAGACCGATTCCGGTCCCAGGGTTATCCTTACCCGCTATTTGATAAAACGGATTGAAAATATGTTGTTGTTCTTCCGGAGGTATTCCGGAACCGTTATCACTAACTGTAATTTCAAAAGACTTATCCTCTCTGTTTTGTGTTTGTAAATCAATTTCAATCCGGTCATTTGTATACTTAAGAGCATTACTCAGCAAATTACTTACAGCCTTGGTTAAGGCTTCCGGATCAACCATCGCCATAAAACTTTCATCATCACACTGTATATCAATTGAAATATTTTTTTGCTCCACAGAAGGTTTGAACCGATCATAAATATTTTTCAGCAGGTCATAAATATTCTGCCTGCTGAATGAAATCCGGATGGCCTGTTGGTCAACTTTCCTGAAATCCAACAATTGGTTCACCAGGGAAAGAAGACGTTGTCCATTCCGGGCAATGATGTTCAAATCATCCTTAACTTTTACGGGAAAAGTCTCCATTTCCTGCATAATTTTTTCTAACGGCCCGATGATAAGACTGACCGGCGTCCGGATTTCATGTGCAATCAAAGTGAAAAAACCGATCTTAGCATTATACACCTCTTTTTCCTTTTCAATATTCAATTGGGACAATTCTTCTTCATGTTTTTTCCTGGCACGTCCGTTAAAATACCGGATGATATAAATCATAAGGCAAACAAACAAGATTCCATACCCAATGATAAATCCCTTGGTTAACCAAACGGAAGGATTAATGATAATTTTTATTTTTGTCCCGGTTTCATTCCAAGCCCCATCATTGTTAGACCCTTTTACATGGAAAATATAAGTTCCGGCAGGTAAATTGGTATATGTAGCCTTTCGTTGGTTTCCCACATAATTCCAGTCTTTATCAAATCCTTCCAGTTTATAAGCATATTGGTTCTTCTCCGGAGTAGAATAACTTAAGGCTACAAATTCCAGACTAAAAACAGTCTGTTTATAAGAAAGTATAATTTCGGATGTTTGATCAATTGGTTTTTTCAATATTCCATCCGATCCGGCATAAATATCTTTATTGAATATCTGAAAATTTGTTATAACCACAGGAGGTATATATTTATTATCAACAACATCTTTAGGAGAGAAAGCATTAAAACCATTCGCCGTTCCAACATATATTTTCCCATTCGCTGTCTTAATCCCTGATTTTACATTAAACTGATCACTTTGAAGTCCATCGCTTTGCGTAAATATTTTAAACTCATTGTTATCTGGCCTGAATCTTACCAAGCCCTTTGTAGTAGTTAGCCAAAGATAATCTCCATCGGCAATAATGTCGCAAATGAGATTACTTGTCAAATTCAAAGGAATACGAACAAAATTACCCGATGAATAATCAAACTGGCAAAGCCCGTTGCCCGTTCCTATCCAGAGTCTGTATTTCCCGTCAATACAAATACAATTGACCTGATTATTAGACAATGTAGTTTTATCAGCAATATTATATGTATAGTTTACCCAAATTTTATTTTGATTATGATAGCGCCACAACCCTTTGCCCCATGTAGCAAACCAGATATATCCGTACATATCTTCAACAATATCAATCGTTGTTCCCTCTACTTTCTTTTCCCGGATAAAATTATCCTGTTGATAATTATATCTGTTGATTCCCAAAGAAGAACCAATCCACAAATTATCATCCCGGTCTTTATAAATGGAATAAATACTATTTCCATCAAGCGATGTCATATCCTCAGCATCCGAAATATATACTTTAAAGCGGGTAACCGGAATATCTGCTACAAACAAACCTTTTGAATAAGTACCTACCCACAATTTATTTTTATCAATATGTATAGCATGTACATTATGGTAAGGAAAATTGGAATTTTCTCCTGTTGCTTTATAGTTCGTGAAGTGATTCGTCTTCACATTCAAATAGTTTAATCCGCCATCATCGGAAGCAATCCATAAATTACCTTGCTTATCCTCGCAAAATTTTCCGATCACATTCCCCCCGACTGAATTGATAAAATCAGAGTGGGCATATTGTTCAAACAAACTGTTATTGGGCGAAATGTAATTGAGTCCGCCATAGTAGGTTCCTATCCAGATACCATCTTCTTTATCCAGATAGATCGGATAAACAAATTTGTCCGATAATCCGCGTTTATCTGAGCAACTTCCCTCGATGAGTTTGAAATTTCCTGTCTGGGTTTCGAAGTAAGCTAAACAATCATCCGAGCCAATAAGCAGCTTACCTGATTATGCCGCGGCAATGCAATGGATATGTGAAATTCCCTTGTTATTACGCGGCTGGAGGAACATTTGTAAAGTTCCGGTTTGCCGATCCAATTTACAAATACCGTCTGTCCATGTCCCTAACCAGAAATTTCCCCGGGAATCTTCAAAAAAATGATGAACAGACAAATTGGAAGGCAACAATTTTTCCGGCATAAAAGCAACAAACCGGTTTGCAACAGGATCAAAGCGGCTGATCCGGGTTTGCTTCTGACTTGTAGACGCCCATATGGTATGTTGATGATCTTTATAAATCTGGCAGATATAATCGGTCTCATTCGTCCCTTTGTCATGAAGGGAAAATTGTTCTAACAAATTTGTTTTCTTATCGAACCGGAAAATATTTTGTCCAAAAGTTGCAAACCAGATGTATGCACCATTTTCTATAATTTGCTGTACATTACTTTTAATCATCGTCCCGTCTGAGGTCTGCTGATTAAAGAATGAAAATTTCTCAGAATCAAAGCTATAGACATAAACGCCCTCTTCCGTACCAATCCATAAGCGATGATCCTTATCCTGTAATATAGAGTACACATAATTATTGCCCAAAGAAGTTGAGTCTCCTAATATGTTGCGAAAGACTTTAAAATTATATCCGTCAAAACGGTTGAGTCCATCCTCTGTGCCAAACCACATAAATCCGTTGTGATCCTGGATAATTGCCCGGATCGTATTGGACGACAATCCATCCTCGACCTTGTAATGCCTGAATTTATAATCATTGGCTTGCAGGGAAAAACTGAAGCCAATAATAAATAACCGCAACAATAAGAATGAAAACTGTTTCTCCATTTAACAAAGGAAAATATTAAAATTGAGCGTAAATATCGCAATTAATTTTTAAGTTACACTTCCTTCAGAATCAAAACTTCATTTATTTTTCCACTTTGGAAAATCTTTTTATGGATTTGGACTAAATTATCATTTCCTTGCCTTAATTTTCGTTTACTTTGTCGTACAATTCCCATATTTGAAAATAACTTTTATTAAAATCCTTTATGTATTTGTATTGGGATTTTCATGTGCCAACAAAAAGAGATAATAATGAAGTTGTCTTGACTTTTGACTAATTTTATTCTAAATATTTTTTTGAACACGAATTTGAACAAATTAAAAATAATGCAGATATGAGAAACACGTTATTTATATTTCTTTTACAGATCTCTTCAATTGCTTTTGCCCGGGAAGGCGTATCGTTTATCGTAGTATCTGATTTGCATTTTAATGATTCTTCTCAGGTAAACTATCGTGTAAACGATTCGATCGTCGAATGTATGAATATGCTGCGTGAAGAAGATTCTCCGGAAGCGATTTCAATGAACTGTAAAAATATCAGGGGAGTTGTTGTAACAGGAGATGTAACGGATGATGGCCTAAGCACAAGTTTTGAACGTTTTGGGAATATGTATGGACTGGTTGGAGAGCGTAAGCTAAAATATCCTGTTTATGAAGGCTTCGGAAATCACGATGGTGATATGGATGGATACGTCAGGCAACAAATAAAACAACGCAATCTGTCGAGAAAAGGGCTACAATCTGTTTCTGGCAATAAGCTGCATTATTCCTGGAATTGGGAAAATATTCATCTGATCCAGTTGAATATTTATCCCGGGAATGAATGGGATCCTGCCTGCGATTGGTGCAAGTATTTCAAAACCTCCTCCCGGGATGCACAAGAAAGTCTTTCTTTTTTAAAAGAAGATTTGCAAAACATTTCTGATAAATCAACGACTCCTGTTGTCATCTTCATGCATTACGGATGGGACGGTTTCAGCAAATTGTGGTGGACCGAAGCCGAACAAGAAGCTTTTTACAAAACGATAAAGGATTTCAATGTCATCGGAATCTTTCACGGACACGACCATGGGAGTAAAACATACAACTGGAGAGGCATCCGGGTGTTTGATGCCGGCTCTTCTTTCAGTGGAAATAAAAATACCGGTTCTTTTATGATGGTGTATATACACGATGGTCAATTGGAATGTAAAATACGAAATATAAACGAATGGTGCGATATCAATACAAATGTCTATTAATGAGTCCAATAATTATGAAGAAGAAGATAATTTTTCTGCATACAACGGATAAAAGAAACGAACAACCTGAAATGAGGATTCATAGCGTTGACCCATGCAAAATTTATCTGGAAAAATACAAAAATAATCTCATATAAATTCATAAAACACTATTAAACAACAGTATATATTATTAAAATCACTCTTTTGAAACACAATTCATTGGATTATTTTTGCACCAAATTAGACTCATTTTCTATTCCTTTTTTTTTATTTTTTCTTAATTTGCCCCTGATATTATTATTAATTTTATTAATTAATTATCAATACTGTATGAAAAACAATTGTAAGAAAAGAAAAAATCCCATCGCCGGGTCTTTAAAAAAGATGTTTTTGATGGCGGGAATTTTTGCATTGAATGTAGGAATCTTGCATGCAGAAATTTCTTCAGGAAATGATGAATCGGAAATTTCCCAACAGGAAAGAATCTCAGTCAAAGGACAAGTAATTACTGATAAAGGAGAGTCTTTACCAGGAGTAAGTGTGGTTGTAAAAGGGACTTCTGTAGGGACAGTGACAGATTTGGAAGGTAATTTTACAATCAATGTACCTAATCGTGATGCTATACTGACCTTCTCATTTGTTAGCTTCAAAAAAACAGAACAAAAAGTAGGAAATCAAAATTTCCTTACAGTCAGAATGATGGAAGAAGTTGCCATGTTAGATGAAGCAGTAGTAATCGGTTATCAAAAAGTAACGAAAAAAGATTTGCACGGGGCTGTAACCAGCCTGAAAATTCAAGATATAGAAGGAGTAACAGCCCCTTCCGTAGATATCATGTTACAAGGAATGGTTCCCGGTTTGAATGTTCAGACTTATTCGGGAGCTCCCGGTGGACGTAATACATTTAATATCAGGGGGAATACATCCGTATTAAATCCAAATGAAATCAGTCAGCCATTATTTGTTTTAGATGGGGTTCCGGTCGATGCGGAAGTTGTTGGTTACAGTGCTGCTGCAACTAACTTTCTTACGAATATAAATCCTAATGATATCGAATCTATAGATATATTAAAAGATGCATCTTCCGCATCCATATATGGTTCACGCGCTGCCAATGGTGTTGTAATCATTAACACTAAGAAAGGGAAATCCGGAACTCCTTCATTTTTCTTCAACAGCCGTTTTGGAGTTGGCCTAAAACCAAAACTTCCTGAAGTTTACGGAGGAGTCGCAGAGCGTCAGAAAAAAATGGCAATGTTCGAGAGTACAGGAACTTATGCTGAATTAGAAAATATGCCTCTTATTTTAACAGACAGTTTAAATACAGCATTTAATAACAATACGGATTGGTATGATTTATTTTTTCAGGAAGCCATTGTCCAGGAATATAATATCTCTTTAACCGGAGGAAATCCAAGCATGAACTACCGGTTAGGATTCGGATATTACGATCAGGAAGGAACAATGAAAGGGACAGGATTGGATCGCTATTCCGTTAATGCAAATCTAATGAACAAGGTGAGTAAAATATTCACTTTCAATACAACGCTTTCTTATGTTCTTAGTAACAGAAAAGCGCCCAAAGGTTTGCCCGATGTTGATGCTGCTGAAAATGCAGTTAATTTAAGCAGTGAGAAAATGCCAAGTTCATTGCTTTATTTAAATGATATTGATAAAAAATCGTTGTTAGGAGAATATGATGATTTGAGAAATGAAAATGCTGATGAGAATGTCAGTTTATCGGAAATGATTACAATCAAACTAACAGACTATCTTCTTTTTAATTCTCAACTCTCCTATACCAGTTTTAATTCAAGATTGGATTATTTCAGTCCCGCAGCAATTTCAAGTGTTGGACGTTCAGAAGCTTATAGTACACAAAAAAAAGCAACTACGATGAACACTGAAAATTATTTCAATTTCGATAAAGAATTCGGAAATATTCATCGGTTAAGTGCAGTATTGGGAATGTCCACAAACAAAGTACAACGGTTCGAAACAAATGTATCCGGTAGTTACCTCAGCTCTGATCTGATCAAAGTGGTACAAGGAGTTGCACAGGAATACAAAGATGGTTTTTCTGATTTTGATGAAAATGCGTTAGTAGGTGTGTTTACCCGTGTTCAGTATTTCTTAAAAGATCGTTATAGCGCTTCCATCTCATTAAGACGCGATGGTTCGTCCACTTTCGGTCCGGATAAGCGTTGGGGCACTTTTCCTACCGCCTCCTTATTCTGGACAGCTTCGGAAGAACCTTTCAT
>JAVBMQ010000218.1:0-10662 GCA_031552335.1 Bacteroidales bacterium
CTTGTATATCATATGAAAGTTGACCTTTGGAAAGTCGAATATCATCAATTTCTATGATCATAGAGCCGGTAGTATCTTTCTTAGTTTTGTCTTTTGATGCAAAAGCATCAATCAGGAACTGAAAATTGAAATCCCCATTCAAACTGTCTTTTTTAATCTTGATATCAAAATCATTCAAAACTACGGAAGATATAAGCAATTGATTATTAAGTAATTTTAAGAGATTGAATCCAGCCGACAATTTTCCTGCATATAAAAGAGTATCTCCTTTGAGATCTTCAATATATAACTCTTCAATATCCAAATGGTTAAATGGTCTCAGATAAAAGTCTCCCACAGACATTTTACTATGTGTAATATCGGTTAATTCATTCAACGCAATAGAAACAATTTTCTTTTGTACAGCCGGAATAAGTAACAAAAGATGCAGTACCAACGGGATGAGAATAATACTGATTACCGTCGTTATTAATATGCGTTTTATCGTTTTTATAGTGGTACTTTTTATTCGAAATAAACAATCTTTAGCTAAAGAGTGTTCAAAGATAAGAGAAAAAATGCATATGCTTAGACTTTTATCAAGAATAAGAGTTATCTTTGCATGCGAAAAAAATTATCAAAATTTTAATGGATCAATCAAAAGTATTATTAGACAAGATTGTAGAAGGTCTGCAGGAAAAAAAAGGAAAGAATATTGTAACGATGGATATGAAAGATCTTCCAGGTTCTATTTGTCAATATTTTGTGATTTGTGAAGGAAATTCTCCGACACAGGTTTCAGCTCTTTCAGATTCCGTGTGGGACCACGTTTACGAAGAAATGAAAGAAAAACCTTTGGGTGCAGATGGGATGCGTAATGCCCAATGGATTGCAATGGATTACGGAACAGTGATGCTTCATATTTTTTTGCCTGAAATGAGACATTACTATCAATTAGAGAATTTATGGGCAGATGCAAGATTTAATAACATACCTGATGTATTGTAATTATGGCACAAAATAATAACAATAATAACAATAAAAATAAACCTCAGCTCCCGGGAAATTCTCCCAATGGATCAAGTAAATTCAATCTGAATTGGATGTATGCACTGATTTTATTGTGTTTGATTGGTATCTACTTCATGAATGAAGGAAAATCATCCAGTAAAAAAGTGGCTTGGTCGGAGTTTGAAACAATGGCGAAAAAAGACTATTTCTCTGAAATGGTTTTATTTAAACAACAAGACATGGTAGTGGCTACTTTGAGAAAAGACAAGGTGGCAGAAGTATATAAAGCCGATACATCTAAAATTGTTGGAAATGCTACTATACAAACAATGGTATTGGCTTCTAAATTTCCGGATTATTATGATAAATGGAAAAGCGACGGATTGACCAATGCTAAATTTGAGTATGAAGAAGGAAATAAGTTCTGGGAAATATTCCTTTCCTTTGCACCTTTTCTTTTATTGATCGCTGTCTGGATCTTTATGATGCGCCGGATGTCAGGTGGAGGAAGCGGTGGCATGTTTAGCGTAGGTAAAGCCCGCGCACAATTATTTGATAAAGGCGGGCAAGCGAAGAAGACTACATTTAAAGATGTGGCCGGACTTTCCGAAGCCAAACAGGAAGTGGAAGAAATTGTCGAATTCCTCAAAAATCCTTCAAAATATACAGACCTTGGAGGTAAAATTCCTAAAGGCGCTTTGCTGGTAGGTCCTCCGGGAACAGGGAAAACATTACTTGCTAAAGCTGTAGCCGGAGAAGCGGATGTTCCTTTCTTTTCTCTTTCCGGATCGGATTTTGTGGAAATGTTCGTAGGGGTAGGAGCTTCCCGTGTCCGGGATTTATTCCGTCAGGCAAAAGAAAAATCTCCATGTATTGTTTTTATTGATGAAATTGATGCTGTGGGCCGTGCTCGTGGAAAAAATCCGAATATGGGATCTAATGATGAACGGGAAAATACTTTGAACCAATTACTTACGGAAATGGATGGTTTTGGTTCCAACAGTGGTGTCATTATCCTCGCAGCAACCAACCGCGCAGATATATTAGATAAAGCATTGTTGCGTGCCGGACGTTTTGACAGACAGATCAATGTAGATCTTCCGGAATTGAATGACCGCAAAGAAATATTTATCGTTCACTTGCGGAATATCAAAATAGATAATTCTGTAGATACAGACTTCTTAGCCCGTCAGACTCCCGGTTTTTCAGGAGCAGATATTGCTAATGTTTGTAATGAAGCGGCTTTGATTGCAGCCCGTAACAATAAGGAATTTGTTCAGAAAGAAGATTTCATGAACGCCGTAGACCGCATTGTCGGCGGTTTGGAAAAGAAATCTAAGATTACTACGGCGGAAGAACGTCGCACAATAGCTATTCACGAAGCCGGTCATGCTACTTTGAGCTGGATGCTGGAACATGCTAATCCATTGGTCAAAGTTACCATCGTACCTCGTGGGAAGGCATTGGGTGCTGCATGGTATCTTCCGGAAGAAAGACAAATTACAACAACAGAGCAACTCTTGGATGAAATGTGTGCTTTGTTAGGAGGACGTGCAGCTGAAGAGGTTTTTGTTGGCAAAATATCTACCGGGGCAGCTAATGACCTTGAACGGGTGACTAAACAGTCGGTTGCCATGGTCACTTATTTCGGTATGAGTGAAAAATTACCTAACCTGAATTATTATGATTCTACAGGACAGGAATGGGGATTCACAAAACCATATAGTGACGAAACAGCCAAACTGATTGATGAAGAGGTTAAACGAATTATCAATGATCAGTTTGACAGAGCCAAGAAAATTCTGAAAGAGAATGAAGAAGGCCATCATAAATTATATAGCCTGTTGCTTGAAAGGGAAGTAATCTATTCGGATGACCTGGAAACTATTTTTGGAAAAAGGAAATGGTTGTCCCGTTCGCAAGAAATTTTCGAACAACAAGAGAAATCCGAAGAAAAAGAAAAAACTGATGCTGATACAATCGCAGAAGTTGATCAGGATCAATAAAAAAAAAGCATTGAAAAATCTATTACTAAGAACAACCTCAGGGATCATTTATGTCCTGACTTTATTGTCAGGTATATGGTTTGGCTCTTATAGCTTTGTTGCCGTTTTCGGTATCCTTGTCGTTTTGTGTCTTTTTGAATTCTACAAGTTAGTTAATCAAATGGAGAATGTTTCTGTTCGTCCGTTTATTAATTGTCTGGCAGGCGCTTATTTTTTCCTGGCTACGTTTTTTGCAACTATAACGGGAATGTCATATTACATTTTATATCTTCCGTATATTTTGTATATTATATCCATTTTCATAGTGGAGCTTTACTTAAAACGTCCTAATCCCATCCATAATTGGGCTTATTCATTTTTGGGACAAATGTATATTGTAATTCCTCTTTCTTTGCTGAATTTTTTATGTTTCTTGCCTAAAGACGGAGTAATTACATATTCTCCGGTTTTATTGTTAGCTCTTTTTATTTTTATATGGATCAATGATACCGGTGCATATCTCGTAGGGATGACTTTTGGAAAACATCGTTTATTTGAACGCATCTCACCAAAAAAATCCTGGGAAGGCTTTGCGGGAGGAGCTGTATTTGCCATTGCTTCTGCATTTGTTTTTGCCCATTTTGAACAGAATATTCCTTTGTTACATTGGATATGTATGGCTGTGGTAACAGTCGCATTCGGCACTTGGGGAGATTTAGTTGAATCCATGTTGAAAAGAACCATTGGAGTAAAAGACTCGGGAAACATGATTCCCGGACATGGAGGAATTTTAGATCGCCTGGATAGTGTTATCCTGGCAACACCAGCCTTGGTCCTTTGTTTTTATATCTTGCAACTTTACTAATAACTTTAATTGATAACCTAAATTTTGTTTTTATGAGAACAGGAGAAACTTATGTTGCTTCGGGAAAGTTTGAATTTTCCAAAGTCTTTACCTCTGCATTTGTAGGAGTTGTTGTTGCTTGCGTTTTGGGTGTTGTTTACGCCTTTATTTCTGAATTAAATCCTTTTATTTATCTGAATGTGCTGGTATTGATCGGACTGGTTTACGCCATGTCTTTTATTATCCAGAAAGTTGCTTTGTATGGAAAAAGCCGGAATATAATGGTAAATATTATCGTAGGATTGGTCGTTTGCTTTTTTGCCTGGTATGCCCATTGGTGTTTTTATTTTGCCAAATATGGAGAAATGAACTATTTTTCTGTATTTTTTCATCCGGTAGAAGCATTTGAATATCTGGGATTTTTTGCTGAAAACAGAGTTATCAGTGTCGGAAAAGCAGGACGCAGTTCTAATACAGATGTATCCGGAATTGTTCTCCAGATATGTTATGTGATTGAATTCGGCGCTTTCATGTGGGCTGCTATCGCCAATAGAAAACCGGCTTATTATTCAGAAAAAAACAATTGCTTATATACTTCAGTACAATGTTATGCGGAAGCTAATGATTTTTTCAAACAATCATTTGAAAAAGCAACGCCGGGCAACTATGCCTTTCTTTCCCTAATGGATTTATATCCGAAAACAGATGGACTTCCTCTTCAACATAATGATAAAATCGTACAATTGGATTTTCATTTCTGTGATGAAGGAGAAGATAATTCTATCCTCACAATCACTGAAGGAAAATTGAAAATAGATAAAAAGAAAAATGAAAGAAATTTCTCTTCAGGTAAAAAATTGGTAAAAGATATCTATGTAAATGCTGAAACTGATAATGCCATTCTGAGAAAAAATGTTCCGGAAACAGTAGAGGAACCAGCCGACTAAAAAATTACGAATTACGAATTACGAATTGGCTGACGCACGAAAAAACAATTCGTAATTCGTAATTTCTAATTCGTAATTTCCCTCACCGTCCCCATATAATAAACCAAACCTTCTTCCCGGTTGAATTGTAAAAACAATTGATATTTATTGCTTTTTTCTGATTTTCGAATGAAATAATCTGGTATTATTTCATTACATAATCTGTTGTCCGAAAATGCAGTAGCGCCATCTAAAAGAATAGAAAGAATGGCATCTTCATTTTTATGCTTGTTATATAGTTGATACAAATGGCTTTTTAAAAAGGTATCTTCTGATTTAAGCGCCTGTACATAAGCATGCAATGCTTTTTTAGAATCACCTACCAATATATTTTGATTATAAATCGTATAAACTTCAACACTATCTTTCTGAATATGATCATTCTCCTGGTATTTAGACAGATGGGTAGAGGATGGCAACATAAGATTTTCATCTTTTATTGAAACAGAAGTTACTTTATAATGATGACAAACACTGTCCTGTTCGGAGAAATAAACAACAGTAACATCTCCGTATGCATTTTCTGAGACGATAGAATCCTGCAATAGAAGCGGAAATTGGCTTTGATTATAAAAATCACATGTATCAGCATTTAGATATACAACTGCAGAAGCAGTAGCAGGAATATTCTCCGGATCTAACGGTTCTTTTCCATAAGGCATATTCAATATATGATATAGTTCGGGTGAAGTATACTCAGGCAATAAACATCCACTGATCCAAAGGATTCCATCATCTGACAGCATGTCAAAAGATGACCATTCTTTATTCTTAAAAAAGCAGGAAACTTGTGCATTCATTCCTGATGTCTTCAACGATGCAACAAAAGAAGGGTTATCTCTCAGATTTTCCCGTGCATCGTACATATCTAATGCTTTATATAATAAATGAATACTATAACTTCCGATAAATGCACCCTGATGATGTGCAAAACAGAAAAAACGATCGTTAGAAGTCAGGTAAATGGATATAGGTATATTTTTATACGTTTTCTTTTGTGGTGCAAATAAAAATTGCGTGGTCTGAAGATGATGTTTTTCCCATTTTTTCACCTGATCTCCCGGCATCCGGTAAAATACAATTCCCTCATCTCCCTGAAATGATAAAATCAATTCGTTATTTCCGGAAATATTTATATCATTATCGTATATTTTACATAATGAGCGGGAAATTTCAAGACAGGACTGTTCCGGAAATAAGTCATCAGAGAAATCCGCAGGCAATTCTTCCGGATTTTTAATATACATAAGTATTTCGCTATCAGTAGGAACTAAAGAAAATAAGTCGGTATGGTAAAGGGTTTCATTCGTCTTGAGTTTAAAAAACGCATAGATTCCTCCACATGTAATGGCAATGAGAAGGATAGCAATAAAAATAATTCTGATGATGGTTTTTGTTTGCATAAGTTATAAAAGGGAACTACATTTGTACGACAAAAGTACTTAAAAAAAATAGGAATCCGGAATAAAGAGTTGATAATAAATATGATGCTGTTATCTAAAGAATTGAAATCTCTGTTAAATACATCTGTCGGGATTATATTTCTCCTGGTGTTTATACTCTCAACGGGAATACTGTTATGGTTGATACCGGGAAAATACAATATTCCGGAAGCGGGTTATGCTTCTTTGGATGTTTTTTTTTCATTGGTACCTGTTTTATTGGTGGTTTTAATCCCGGGACTTTCCGGTCGTGCCTTTGCTGATGAAAAGAATAAAGGTAATCTGGATGTATTATTAACCCGTCCCGTAAGTTTATGGAGAATAACCGGAGTAAAATTTCTGGCTATCTTTCTTGTTGTTCTATTGGCCTTATTATTGACTTTTGTTTATGTTATCAGTCTGTATTGGACTGCAATGCCTGTTGGTAATATCGATAGGGGCGCAATTATAGGCTCTTATCTGGGGATGATATTTCTATCGGTAGCGTTCATTTTTGTTGCAGTTTTTGCTTCTTCGCTGACCTCCGGACAAGTTACTGCTTTTATCCTCTCTCTTGTTGGATGTGTAGGACTTTACTATGGATTTGAATTGCTTTCCGGTTTATTTTCTTCCGGAAAATCACAGCTTTTCATCCGTCAATGGGGCATTTATTCACATGTAACATCGATGCAACGAGGCGTACTGGATAGCCGGGATGTTATTGCATTACTTTCTATCGGCGCTTTGTTTTATCTCCTCACTGTCTATGTTTTATCGGTTTATAAAAATAAAAGGAACCTTATTCCAGGTATAACAATATTGTTATTCATTAATCTAATAGGATTATTCGCGCATTTCCGGCTGGATCTTACAACAGAAAAGAGATACACTATCAGTACCCAAAGCAAAAGAATATTGACTTCTCTGGAAAAACCACTCCAGGTGGAGGTATACTTATCAGGAGATTTAAATGCTGGTTTTACACGTCTCAAGCAAGCCACAATCGATATGCTTTCAGAATTTGAACAAATAGCCCCGGGAATGATTGATGTTCATATAATAGATCCATACGAACCGGAAAATAAAGAAATCCTTGCCGGTTTGAATGAAAATGGTATGCCGGGTATTGCTGTAAATGAACGAAATAAAGAAGGAAAAATAGTTCAGAAAGTCGTTTTTCCCTGGGTAATGATCAAAAGTGATGGAGTTGAAATACCAACCTCTATTTTAGTGCATCAAAAAGGTAAATCCGGAGAAGAAAATCTGAATGCTTCGATTGAAAATCTGGAATATCAGTTAATCAGTGGAATATATGCATCTACTCATCCGGAGGGTAGAAAAGTTGCTTTTATTGAAGGACATGGAGAATTGGACGAAAATATGACTGGTGATATCAGTGATGCTTTAAGTGTTTATTATCAAGTGGATAGGGGAGAGTTAACCAAGGATTTCTCTACACTGAAAAAATACGAAGTTATTGTTATCGCAGGAACTCAATATCCATTCGCAGAATGGGAGAAATTTATGCTAGACCAATATCTGATGCAGGGAGGTAAAATCCTGTTTCTGATCAATGGAGTCCGCCTGCAATTAGATTTGCTGGCAACAACAGGCGAAAGTCCCAGTATGGCCAATGAAATAAAACTGGATGATTTGTTATTTACCTATGGAGTCCGTATCAATCCTGTATTGATTCAGGATGCCCATTGCCTAACCATTCCTGTACAAACAGGTTCAGATGATACTAATGGAGATTTCAAACCACTTCCCTGGTATTATGCCCCGATTCTCAATCCTTCTCCTGATCATCCCGTCACCAAAGATGTAATGTATGTAAAATCGGAATTTGTAAGCAGTTTGAGTTTTGTCGGAAATCAGCCAGAGATTACTAAAACTCCATTGCTGGCTTCTTCTGAATATGCTCATATAGTACAAGTTCCGGAAATGGTCACACTGGCCTCTTCTGAAGAAATCCCTGATCTTTCTTATTTTAATGAAAAAGATCTCCCGGTAGCAGCATTGCTGGAAGGAAGGTTTTCTTCTCTATTCTATCGCAGACCTGTACCAGAAGGCTTACAAATGGGGGAAGTATTGACTCAAAGCATACCGACAAAAATAATTGTAATCGGTTCGGATGAAATCATCAGAAATGAAGTTGTTAACGGGCAACAAATACCTCTCGGCTATGATAGCTATTCCGGTATCCGGTTTGGTAATAAAGACTTTCTTGTCAATGCAATCAACTACCTGACAGATGATGCCAACCTCATGTCTGTAAAGAATAAACATTTGAAAATAAGACTATTGGATAATGTAAAGATAGAACAATATGGCAAGCTATTAGCCTATATAAACATTCTTGTCCCTGTATCTATCGCTTTGATCTTATTCATCTTATTGCAATTTTCCCGTAAGAAAAAGTATTTCTTATAAGTATTGGGACATTCGCAGAATTTTCTTACATTTGCCTAGTAAAATTTAACAATAAAAAGATAAACAAATAAAACAGATATTTTATGAAATTCGTAGTTTCTTGTACTTCTTTATTAAGCCACCTGCAAGTTGTTGGCCGTGTGATTGCTTCCAAAAATTCAGTACCCATTCTGGATAGTTTCCTGTTCAATTTGAAAGGAAATGAGTTAACCATTACAGCTGCTGATGCGGAAACCCGTATGGTTACGTCTATTCAGGTAAGTGAAGTGGAAGGAGAGGGGATGGTAGCCATTACTGCCCGCAACCTATTGGATTCACTAAAGGAATTGCCGGAACAACCAATCACATTCAATATTGATGACAATAACATGAATATTTTTGTTTACTATGAAAATGGTAAATATAATTTTGTCGGACAAAAAGGTGATGATTATCCTCAGCCCAAACCATTAAAAGAAGGTTCGGTTGAATTATCTATTGCTTCCGAAATATTGATGAGTGGTATTAACCGGGCTTTATTTGCAACAGCAGATGATGAATTACGTCCGGTAATGAATGGTGTATTTTTTGATATTACTGCGGATGATATCACTTTTGTAGCTTCCGACGGACATAAATTGGTTCGCTACAAAACATTGGGAGCTAAAGGAACTGAAAGATCCTCTTTCATTCTTCCTAAAAAACCGGCTACCTTATTGAAAACAATCCTTCCTAAGGAATCAGGAGATGCTAAAATTGTATTTGATGACAATAACGCTTATTTTACGCTGGAAAATTTCCAGATGATTTGTCGTTTGATCGAAGGTCGTTATCCTAATTATAATGCAGTTATTCCACAGGATAATCCATATAAAGTGACTGTAGACAGAATCATATTGCTGAATGCATTGAAACGTGTGTCTGTATTTTCCAATCCGGCAAGCAGTTTGGTGAAATTGCAGTTGTCAGCCAATACGATTGTCGTTTCTGCGCAAGATATTGATTTTTCAACTTCAGCTGAAGAAACTTTGGCTTGTGTATATGACGGAAACGAGATGGGAATCGGATTCAAAGGTACTTACCTGATTGAAATACTGAATAATATTTCTTCATCAGAAGTTATATTGGAAGTAGCAGATCCTTCCCGCGCCGGACTTATTCTTCCTTCTGAAAATGAAGAAAAAGAAGATCTGCTAATGTTATTAATGCCCATGATGCTAAACGAATAATTTTTCATTTAAACAGTACATGGAATTAAACTTAAAAAATCCTTTAGTATTTTTTGATCTGGAAACAACCGGAACAAATATCGTTTCGGACAGGATAGTAGAAATATCATATCTGAAGGTAAGTCCCAACGGAAAAGAAGAGTGTAAAACAAGAAGAATCAATCCGGAAATGCCTATTCCGGCAGAAGCTTCGGCTGTGCACGGTATTTTTGATGAAGATGTAAAGGATTGTCCTACTTTCAAAGAAGTTGCTAAATCATTAGCAACACAAATTGAAGGTTGTGATCTGGCTGGTTACAATTCCAACAGGTTTGATATTCCTCTTTTAGCAGAAGAATTTTTGCGTGCTGGGGTGGATATTGATTTGTCTAAACGGAAGTTCATTGATGTACAAACGATTTTCCATAAAAAAGAACAACGTACATTATCTGCTGCTTTTAAATTCTATTGTGACAAAAACCTGGAAGATGCTCATACGGCAGAAGCCGACACCAAGGCCACTTATGAAGTGCTGAAAGCACAGTTGGACCGTTATGACGATTTGAAAAATGATATGGAGTTCTTATCTGACTTTTCTTCTTTCTCAAATAACGTGGACTTCGCCGGTCGTATTGTTTATAATGATAAAAAGGAAGAAGTAATCAATTTCGGAAAATATAAAGGTCGGTTAGTTTCTGAAGTGCTTAAATCCGATCCGGGTTATTATGGATGGATTATGCAGGGAGATTTCTCTTTGCATACTAAGAAAGTACTGACTAATATCCGGTTAAGAGAATTGACAGGAAAATTATAATC
>JAVBMQ010000234.1:0-8366 GCA_031552335.1 Bacteroidales bacterium
ATGATTATCCACCTGTTTCACCCCTAAGGCCAAAGGCCTTTGAGCAATAGCATAGGGCAACGCCCTATTAAATGGACCAAACCAATATTCAACAGCCCTGAAAGGGCATAAGCAATTTACATTAAATTATTTGCTAATGCCCTTTCAGGGCGAATAATTAGATGTAAACATTCCTTACTCATAGGCCGCTGGCCTATGCTATTGCTCAAAGGCCTTTGGCCTTAGGGGTGAAACAGGCGGATAATCATTTTATTTTTAATTCATAATTCATAATTCGTAATTCGTAATTCATAATTCAAAACCCCACCTTACACCCCATTCTCCACGCCCTCCCCGGCATCGGATACCACCGTATCACATCATACTGTTCATCAAACAGATTCAAAACCTCTACACTTACAGTCCATTGAACTCCTTTCCATTGCATCCGCTTTGTCATTGAAATACTTTGGTCGGTATATCCTGAAAGATAATTCTCCGGAGTATTTTGTGACATAGTATACCGTTCGCCCGACCAAAGGATTGTATAGGCCAAATCTACCCATGGATTTTGAAATCCCATGCGTCCGGAACCTGATTGTTCCGGTGTATAGGCAATCTGATGTTTGTAGTGTAAACTTTCCGGAAAGTCTGTTTTAGAAGTAACATCCCAGGCTTTTTGAAAGGTATAAGTGCCGGAGATATCGACCAGATAATTTTTTGCCGGACAAAATTGCATTCCCAGATTCAGATCCGTGCCATAAATATCTACTTTCCCCAGGTTTTGCATCGACCATTCGAACAGATTTTTCCCGGGTTCAGCTACAATCTTATCTTTGATTTTGTTGTAGTAACAATCTATTGACATAGAAACTTCCGGAAGCCATTTGCTGATCTTCTTTTTCCAGGTAATCCCGGCATTGTATTGCCAGGTATATTCCGGTTTTAAATCCGGATTTCCTATACGGGAATAATATAAATCGTTGAATGTTGGCATCCTGAATATTTCTTTGTACATTAACCGTAAACGTAAATCCTCCTGACGAAGGGGTTGAATGGAGATACTGATTGCCGGAGATAATTTTTGCTCATCATTACCGGATTTTCCATAGTTTCTACTTTGGATGTCATCTGTCCTGTAATTTGTCTGTTCATTGACAAAGGTTGCTAACAAGTCGGCAACAACAGAAACCCGTTCGGTGGTATATTTACCAGCCAATACAGATAACCCGGTAAAACGCAGAGGATAGGCGAATGAAGGCATGTCTGCATTCATTGTGTTGATTGTTGCATCTGTCGCTAAAGAAAAAGATAAATTGGGTATTACACGGTAGCGGAAAACTGAAGAAAGATAATATTCCCATTGGTAAAAATGGTCTGTGCGTGCTTCTTTTCCAAGATAATCCGGATCGGAATATTGCTGATAAGACCAGTTGAATTTTCCGTTGACCTGCCAGACCAATGTAGAAGATAGATCCTGTTCATATCCGCTTTGTGCAAAAAAGTTTTTTTCTTCTAATCGTTGATTCTCATATGGAGAATAAAAAACGGTGGAACCCGGCAAACCTCTCTCTGATAGGGAATAGTAGGTTTTGAGGCGCCATTGTCCGTTATTGTTGAATTTTCCAAATAAACCGGTTTCTGCCCGAAGGTTTTTTACATCGGTGTTTTTTCTTTTTTCCCGGGAAGTACTATCATTTTGATTTCCATAGTACAATGTATAAGGATAATCACCTTCCGATTGTAACCATTCTATATTTATGGAAGACGAAAATTTCCGGCTGAGTTGTTTGTCGAACAGAACCTTAGGATTGAACAAACCGAAAGATCCTGCCTTTATTTCTCCTTTGAAGTGGTAGGTTTTTCCCGGAGAAAACGAAGGCCTGACGGTTTGTACATTCAACACACTTGCGGAGGCAAACATACGTGCAGTCTGAAAGATATCATCATTTTGTCCGGCATTCAGGGAAATATTTTCCACATTGTCTAATGAAAAGCGAGATAAGTCGATTTGTCCCGACTGGCAATCGGATAATGTAATACCATCGTAACCTACAGCCGTATGGTTTGCACCTAAACTTCTTACGGAAATGGTTTTCAATCCGCCGACACCTCCGTAATCTTTCACTGTAACACCGGAAAAGTATTTAACTGCATCAGAAAGTTGAAGTGCATGAAGTCTTTGGATATCTTCAGAATCGAATATTTGTAGTGGAGTAGTGGAACGGTTTTCTTTGCCGGATGCTCGTTCGGAAATGACTACTTCCCGTAAATCATATCCGGAAAGCGAATCCTGCATTTGCCCGGATACACAAAGACATGTGCCGGCAAAACATATAAGCATCAATACCCGAAAAAACATAATTTTTGCTTTAAGAAAATAATTTATTTTCGGGTAAAAACAGGATAAGAAAACTTGTCAGGAAACTCATACCCCGGTTCTTTCCTCGAAAACCGTTATATCAATATCTTGGCAGGTCTTCTGACTTACTCCCGTTTGGCACGTGCCTTCCCGAAAAACAATTGAGAATTGAAAATTGAGAGTTGAGAATTTAATTCTCCGATCTCTATTCTCCATTCCCACTCTTCAGTGGCTGAGAATTGTGCAAACGTTAAAAAGAGCTTACAGCAGCGGGACTGTCCGGGATTTTCACCCGGTTCCCTTTTAATCCGCACACCGGATGGTGTGGTAGAACCAAAATCTGATGCAAAGGTAAAGATTAAATGTAAAATTCAAATAGTTTTCGGATTATTTTTCGGAAGTTTTTTTCAGGTCTTCTTTGCGAACCTCATCAAACCATTTGATTATCTGGGATTGACTTGGGATTTCAAACGCTTCATTATTCGGATATCTGAATGTTATCACCACATTTTTGTCTCCAATTATTTTAGAGTAATAATCATGGATGATTTTTTGAGGAACACTATTGATTAATTTGATTGTATTTAAAAATTCAAATCTGGTTCCGGGAATGGGACCGGCATTCAAAAAATGCTCTACATATTCGTCTGCATATCGATCACTATAATCTTTTTCCCTTTCTTTGCTGATATCATCGTAATATTCCAGCAAACTTTTTCTGGCAAGATCGAATTCGTAGGGCGTGAATCCGAAACGTTTGGCACGTTCAGCTTCTCTGACAAGCGCTTTGAATGTTTCTTCTTCTTTCCCTTCTTTTGATTCACCATAGAAGCCTAAGGCTTTTTGTGTTTTGGCAACAATGAAATCGCCGTCAAATCCACCGGCATAAGCAAAAGGAGTTTCTTCGTTTTTTGCCATTTCCCAAAGGCGGTGATTAAACATCCGGTCTATGACATCTTCGATGTAAGCGGTTCTCAAGCCTTCCATGGAGACTTTTTGTTGCCGGCTTTCAGAATCGTATTTATAATAAACGGTTACTGTGGTGCGGTATACATTGTTATCTTTGACAATTCCGATTAAAGGGGTTTTATTGTCTTCAACCGGATAGTATACTCTTTCAACAGGTTCAGTAGCTCGGGGGATATCGGAGAATGTTTGTTTGATTTTTTCTTCTACCCATTTTGTGTCAATATCTCCTACGATAATGATTCCCTGAAGATCCGGTCTGTAGTATTTCTGATAAAAATTTTTTAATGATGACTGGTTGAAATCAGAAACCAGTGCATTCATGTCCTTGTCGGGAATACGTTTGCTGTAGAGGCTTCTCGGCATGACCTGGGGCAGTAATTGTTCGATAGAAGAGAATCTTCCGGGTTTATCGGATTGTATTCCTTTCAGTATGGAATCGCGCTCATCCTCTACTGTTGTTGTGTTGAGGTCAAGACATGCCGACCAGTCATGTAATATCAGCAGGCAACTATCTATAATTCCTTCGCGGACGACAGGTACTTTCGATATATATGCTACTGTCTCATCAAAACCTGTGAAAATATTCATGTTTTCTCCGGATCTGACTCCTAAATTTTTCAGGTAATCAACCATTGTATTTTCCGAGAAATTCTTACTTCCCTTAAAAAAAAGGCGCTCCAACAAAACGGAAAATCCTGTTTGATGATCGTTTTCCTGCATGGATCCGGTACGTTGGGCAAAGAAGAATACTGCTTTGTTTTTCGGAAATTCATTATGCCTGATATAATAGGTCATTCCATTCTCTAATTTTCCGTATCTGATAGCTGAGTCAATGGGAATAAGTTGAGTTTCGTTTTTGGCAAATATGTGAGGAGTGCTAATTGTACAAGAGATAAAGATCGTTAAGATACGAAAAAAATGTTTCATAATTGTAGATGTTGTTAATAAAACAATACAAATGTATGAAAACAAATTAAGTTTTTTACCTTTATGCCCCGATCTGATAATAATTATTTTAATAACTTATGAAGAATTACAGGTTAGTGAATAACGTGCTTGGATGGTTTACATTTACCATTGCTGCCGTTGTCTATTTAATGACTATTGAACCTACGGCCAGTTTTTGGGATTGTGGTGAGTTTATTTCCTCTGCATATAAATTAGAAGTAGGCCATTCTCCGGGTAGCCCTATTTTTATGTTAACAGCCAATTTGTTTTCTCAGTTTGCCTCCGATCCGTCACACGTGGCGATGATGGTAAACGCGATGTCTGCTATTTTCAGTGCATTGACAATCCTGTTTTTGTTCTGGAGTATTACCCATCTGGCAAAAAAAATAGTAGTGAAAGAAGATTCGGAAGATATGAGCCTTTCACAAATGATTTTGATCATGGGATCAGGTTTAGTGGGTGCTTTGGCATATACATTTTCCGATACTTTCTGGTTTTCTGCCGTGGAAGGGGAGGTATATGCTTACTCATCACTGTTTACTGCAATTGTTTTCTGGATGATCCTGAAATGGGAATCTGTTGCTGATAAACCTCATGCGGATCGCTGGATTGTACTGATTGCTTATATGATGGGACTTTCTATTGGTGTGCACTTGCTGAATTTGCTTTGTATCCCTGCTATAGTATTGGTTTACTATTTCAAAAAATATCCGAATGCCAATTTGAAAGGATCTTTGATTGCTCTTTGTATTTCTTTTGCTATAGTGGCATTATTGTTATATGGATTAGTACAGGGAGTTGTGAAAATGTTCGGTTGGACGGAACTGCTTTTTGTTAATGTTTTCGGGTTACCATATAATTCCGGTGTGTTATTTTATCTTGTATTGATTCTGGGAGCATTGTTCTGGAGTTTATGGGAAACATCAAGGCCCGTACAACACGAATCCCGTATGAAAATTGCCTTCATATTATCGGTTGCTTTATTGGGTTTCCCTTTCCTCGGAAGTAGCCCGTGGTTGGGCATTTGCCTGATCATTGCATTGGTGATTTTTATGTTTGTAAAGAAAAATATTCCTGCTAAAATCTTAAATACTACATTGACCTGTTTGCTGGTTATTATGATTGGTTACTCTTCATATGCCTTGATTATGATTCGTTCTGCAGCGAATACACCGATGGATCAGAATTCTCCGGAGGATATATTTTCTTTGTCAAAATATTTGAACCGGGAACAATATGGAGACCGTCCTTTGTTTTATGGACAAACCTATGCATCTGAAGTCAAACGTGAAAGTAAAGACATGATGTGTACACAGGTTTTTGAAGATGCCGGACCTTCCTGGGCGCCGATTGTGAAGAATAATCCTTCCGAAAAGGACCGTTATTTTGTTGCTGCCGTAAATAAACGTCCTGTTTACATGGAACAATTGAATATGCTTTTCCCAAGGATGTATAGTAATAGTGAAGCGCATGTTGCTGCATATAAAGAATGGGCCAATATCAAAGGACAACCTGTAAAAGTAAATACCTGCGGACAGGAAAAGGTGATTTATAAACCTACCTTTGTTGAGAATATCAGGTTTTTCATTACCTACCAATTGAATTTCATGTACTGGCGGTATTTTATGTGGAATTTCGCCGGCAGACAAAATGATATACAAGGTCATGGGGATGTAGCCAATGGAAATTGGATTGCTGGTATTCAATTTATTGATAATAAATTAGTTGGCCCGCAGGACAATCTTCCATATAGTATCGGAGAAAACAGAGGGCACAATACTTATTATCTTCTTCCTTTGATTCTGGGAATTTTAGGCTTGTTCTTCCAGGCTTTCTCGGGACGAAAAGGTATTGAGGGTTTTTGGATCACATTCTTCCTGTTTTTTATGACAGGTATTGCCATTGTAATTTACTTGAATCAAACACCTTATCAACCCCGTGAAAGGGATTATGCTTATGCAGGCTCATTCTATGCTTTCTGTATCTGGCTCGGATTCGGTGTTTTGAGTATAGCTAAAGCTTTGAATAAATATCTGAAAGCGCCTGAGCTTGTATCAGCTGCGGGAGCAACTGTTCTTTGTTTATTTGTCCCTATTCAAATGGGAGCGGAAAACTGGGATGATCATGACCGTTCGGGACGTTATGTCTGTCGTGACTTAGGTTTCAATCATCTTTCTTCCTGTGAACCCAATTCCATTATCTTTACTTATGGGGATAATGAGACTTTCCCCTTATGGTATGCACAGGAAGTGGAAGGTTTCCGTACAGATGTGAGGGTTTGTAACCTGAGTTACCTGCAGACAGATTGGTATATTGACCAGATGAAGCGTCAGGCATATGATTCCAAACCGTTGCCAATATCCTGGACAAAAGCAGAATATGTTGGTAGTCACCTGGATTTTGCTTATATTTTTCCATTGACAGATCAACCGGTAGAAGTAAATACGGCGCTCAAGTTTGCACGTTCTACAGATCCGAGGTATAAACAAATCCCGGGATATCCTGATACCCTGGATATTATTCCGTCGCAGCATTTATTCCTCACAGTCGATTCGGCATCTGTTGTTTCCGGAGGTATTCTTCCTGCTGATTCTGCTTATTTGATTCCTTCCCGCCTGGATTTTGACTTTTCTCATAAACCGGCATTGGGTAAAAATGAGATGATGGTGTTGGAAATATTGTCCGGAGCCAATTGGCAACGTCCTGTATATTATTCAATAGGAAGTTCGACGGATTTACAACTGGGTTTAGAGGCCAATCATTTCCGTCAGGAAGGTTTTACTTTCCGGGTTGTTCCTTTTGATACAAAGGCTACCGATCAGCAGGTACAAGCCGATATCATGTTTGACAATCTGATGAATAAATTTAAGTATACAGGTTTGGATAATCCGAAAGTTTATTTAGACGAAAATGTCCGGAAGATGGTTCGGAGCTACCGTGTCATGTTCGGAACTTTGGCCACTACTTTAGTCAAAGAAGGTAAGAATGATAAGGCCATACAGGCGCTTGATTATTGTCAGAAAGTCATCCCAGCCGCAACTTTACGATATGATTATTTTGGACTGAGAATGGCCGATGCTTATAAAAATGCCGGAGCTAACGATAAGGCAATCGAAATATATGAACAAATCCTGGATTATTATTTGAAGGACCTTAATTGGTACTTCCGCCTGAATAAAAATCAATTTGGCAGTGTCTTTTCCGATGTAAAAAATGCTTTAGGTATAGTACAAATGATATTAATGACATATCAGGAAATAAAACCGGAATTGGCGGATAAATATTTGCCGGAGTTTGCGAAATATTCCAGAGCCATTCAACAGGGATAAAAGTCAGAATGGGTCTGATAGGAAAATAAAAAGGTAAGAGTTGATTTACATATAAGACAACTCTTACCTTTTTCTTAATTCACTCCCACCATAATCACCTCTACCAGGTTCTTTTGAGAAAGAATACTATTGGCAAAATTCTTAATATCCTGAGGCGTAATCTTTTTTAATGTAGAAAGATATTGGGAATAGCCATTATATTTGTCAATCTCATAAAAATCGCGGATCATATTCAGCCAGTAATTGTTTTCCTGTTCATTTTCAGACTGTTTTTTAGTCAGGAATTCGATTACTTTATTGAAATCTTCTTCTCTGGGTCCGTTGGCTGCAATATTATTCAACTCCTTGTGTATGATTTCATTGAGTAAATCTTTCTTTTCTGCGTTGGTATCAAAGGAAATCTGGATGCTGCCAAGCCCTTTAGGGTAACTTGATACAGATGCATATACGCCCACTCCGTATGTTCCGCTTTCATCTTCACGCACTTTCTCGGTGTAAAGAATTTGTAAAATTTGTTGAAGGACACTCATTTTGGTCCGGTTTTCCAGATTGAGGTTCGTTTGGCCGGAATATACATCTATGACAGTTGTTTTGGGATTCTGCATTGTTTTTTCAAATGTATTCTGAATCAGTCCTGCATTATATGACATGTTGATGTCTTTAGCTTTTTCTTTTCTATTAATAGAAGGCAATGCCCCGAGATATTGGGCAATAAGAGGTTTGCTTGTTTCCGGATCAATATTTCCCACAAAGATAAAGGTAAAGTCACTGGCATCTTT
>JAVBMQ010000142.1:0-18308 GCA_031552335.1 Bacteroidales bacterium
ACATTTCTTCCAAAGAAGGGGTGATCAGTCCGCTCAATCCAATGATATCCGGTTTGATTTCCAATGCTTTACGAATAATCTCTTCTGTGGGAACCATAACCCCCATATCAATCATTTCGTAATTATTACAAGCCATGACCACACTCACAATATTTTTGCCAATATCATGCACATCCCCTTTCACAGTTGCAATTAACATTTTTCCTGCAGAAGTAGAATCCCCCTCCTGTTTTTCAGCTTCTATAGCCGGTTGTAATATCGATACCGCTTTTTTCATTGTCCGTGCCGTCTTTACAACTTGTGGAAGAAACATTTTTCCTTCTCCAAATAGAGTTCCAACCTTATTCATGCCCGACATTAAAGGTTGGTCTATAATAGCAATGGCACGCGGATATACTTGCAAAGCTTCGGCCAGATCTTCTTCCAGAAAATCTCCGATACCTTTGACCAAAGCATACTCTAATCGTTCATTCAAAGATTGATTGCGCCAAGCCAGGGCGTCGTTCACAACATTTCCACCGGAATTTACATTTTCCTTCAGTTCTTCTGCCTTTTGTATCAACAATTCAGTGGCTTCTGCTTTCCTGTTGAGAACGACATCTTCAATCAATTCTCTTATGTTGGAAGGTATGTCTTCATAAATAACATTTTCAGAAGGGTTCACAATCCCCATCTCCATTCCCTTTTTTATGGCATGATAAAGAAAGACGGAATGCATGACTTCCCGGATATAATTGTTACCCCGGAAAGAAAAAGATAAATTGCTAATACCTCCACTTACTTTTGCATGGGGTAAATGTTGTTTTATCCATTCTGTTGCATGAATAAAATCGTTGGCATAATTATAATGCTCTTCAATGCCGGTAGCAATTGCCAGTACATTAGGGTCAAAAATAATATCGTATGGATTGAATCCTATTTTTTCAACAAGTAAATGATATGCACGGGCACAAATTTCAATTTTTCTTTGAAAACTATCTGCTTGTCCGGATTCGTCAAATGCCATTACGACAACAGCAGCACCGTATCGATGAATTAATGAAGCATGATGCAAGAATGTTTCTTCACCCTCCTTTAAACTAATGGAATTGACAATACATTTTCCCTGTACACATTTCAATCCGGCTTCAATGACATCCCATTTGGAACTATCTATCATCAAAGGGACTTTAGCAATATCCGGTTCGGAGGCAAGTAAATTCAGAAAAACCGTCATTTCCTCTTTGGCATCCAACATGGCATCATCCATATTGATATCAATGACCTGTGCTCCATCCTCTACTTGTTTACGAGCAATGGACAAGGCTTCTTCATAATTTTTTTCTTTAATCAGGCGAAGAAATTTCCGGGAACCAGCTACATTACAGCGTTCTCCGATATTTAGAAAGTTATTTTCCGGTTTGACTTCTAATAATTCTAAACCTGAAAGCCATAAGCTCTCTGCCTTTTTTGCAGGTTGATGAGGTTTAGCTCCTTTTATTAATTCTTTGTATCTGGCAATATGAGATGGAGTTGTTCCGCAACAACCGCCTAAGATATTGACAAGACCTTCTTCTATATATTCTTTAATTTGGGAAGCCATCGTATCAGGCGTTTCGTCATAAGCGCCAAAGCGATTCGGAAGTCCGGCGTTGGGATACGCACTGATATAATAAGGAGCCATTTCTCCTAATTCTTTCAGGAAAGGTTTCATATCTTCTGCCCCGAAAGAGCAGTTTAATCCTATAGAAAAAATATCTGCATGTTGCACAGAAGCCAGGAATGCACCTAATGTTTGTCCTGCTAACGTCCGACCACTTTTATCAGAAACTGTTACAGACAACATCAGTGGAATTTTTTTTCCAATTTTATCAAATACTTCCTGGGCTGCAAATATAGCAGCTTTGGCATTTAAAGTATCAAAAATAGTCTCTATCAGTAATATATCAACGCCACTTTCAATCAATACTTCAATCTGTTCTTTATAGGCTAATCTCATATCATCGAATGTAACTGATCGATAAGCAGGATTGGCTACATCAGGACTCATAGATGCAGACTTGGTCGTTGGCCCTATAGAACCAGCTAGAAAACAAGGTCTTGCGTCGTTTTTTTTAAGATATTCTTCAATTGCTTCGCGGGCAACTTTTATGGCAGCCAGATTCAAATCTCGAATACAATCCTGCATACCATAATCTTCCATAGATATGGCATTTGAACTAAAAGTATTGGTTTCTATGATATCCACTCCGGCCTCCAGATATTGAAGATGAATATTTTTTATAACATCCGGACGGGTAATAGACAACATATCATTATTTCCTTTCATCAACTTTTTTGACGAAGCAAAACGTTCACCGCGAAAATCGTCTTCGGTAAGCTTAAATGTCTGTATCATAGAGCCCATTGCTCCATCCAATATGAGAATTCGTTCTTTGAGAAGTTCTGTCAGATTAGTCATAATTTTACTGTCTGTTATTTGTGAGGCAAAGTTAGTAAATTTTAGTATCGGATTTTGCAAATACCGTTTATATTCGTAATTTTGTCTACAGGTTTACAAACTCAAAACAAACCTTTTAAATCTATGAAAAGGAATGGCTTTTGAAGATATCTCAGAACTGACCGGATTGACAGAAAATGAAATAAAAAAAATAAATAAAAAATTATAATGAGTAGCATAAACTACAACCTACAATTAATTAAAGCTATCGTATTTGATGTAGATGGTGTATTATCAGCCGATTGCATACCTCTGCATCCTTCCGGAGAACCCATGAGGATGGTAAATATAAAAGATGGATATGCCCTGCAATTAGCTATAAAGCATGGTTATCAATTGGGCATTATCACCGGAGGATATACTAATGCTGTACAAATACGTTTTGAAATGCTTGGATTTCAACATATCTACATGAAATCTTCTGTAAAAAAAATAGATTTACAAGATTTTATTGAGAAGACCGGGTTAAAACCGGAAGAAATTGCTTATGTGGGAGATGATATCCCGGATTATGAATCTATGTTAATGGTAGGTCTTCCGATATGTCCGGCTGATGCAGCTCCGGAAATCAAAGCCATTGCCAAATATATCTCTCATAAAAAAGGTGGAGATGGTGTGGGAAGGGATGTTGTGGAACAAGTGATGAAAGCCCAGGGCAAATGGATGAATGGGGAGGCTTTCGGATGGTAACTGATATCCTGAAAAACTACCGGATCATTCTGGCTTCAAATTCTCCAAGACGCAAGGAGTTACTGTCCGGATTAGATCTTAATTATGAAGTAAGAATCCTTCCGGATATTGATGAATCTTATCCTTCTGATTTACAAAAAGAGGAAATTCCGGTGTATATTGCCAAACAAAAGGCAGATGCCTACAAATCTTTCCAACAGGATAATGAGTTGCTTATTACTGCTGATACTATTGTCTGGTTAGAAGGAAAAGTATATGGAAAACCAACAGATGAAACAGATGCAAAAAATATGCTCAAAGAGCTTTCCGGAAAAACACACGAAGTATTAACTGGTGTTTGCATCTCTGATAAGCAGAAAGAAAAATCTTTTTGCGCTGTTTCAAAAGTCAAATTTGCCGTATTGGAGGAGGAAGAAATTGATTATTATATAGAAAAATACAAACCTTTCGATAAAGCCGGTTCCTATGGAGTACAAGAATGGATCGGTTATATTGGAGTCGAAAGCCTGGAAGGTTCCTTTTATAATGTCATGGGACTACCGGTGAGAATGTTATACAAAGCATTAAAAGAATGGAATATCTAACAACACAACAACGAACATTACCCATACAAGGAGCATATAATGTCCGGGATTTAGGAGGTTACAAAACTGATGCCGGGAAAACAGTGAAGTGGGGAAAAGTCATCCGATCCGGCGATCTGGATAAATTAACTGATGCGGATTTGGCATATTTCGAACAGATACAAATACGAACCTATATTGATTTTCGTGATTCTGCCGAAATATCTTCCGCTCCGGATAAAATTCCGTCATCGCTTTTATACTCCTACAATTTATCGGTTAGCGCCGGAAGTATGATTGATCTTTTTAATTTTTCTTCGGATAATACCGGAAAAATTATGGAGGAGGTCAACAAATTTTTCGTAACGGAAGCACAAACCTCTTTCAAAGATTTTTTTCATATCCTGATGAATGAAGAAAATGCGCCGCTTCTTTTCCATTGTTCTGCAGGAAAGGACCGTACAGGTTATGCTGCAGCGATGTTCCTGTCTGCATTGGGAGTAGAACGGCAAACAATCGTACAGGATTATCTTTTATCGGCTGAATGTTTGAAGGATAAATATGCACCGATAATACATATATACCCCCAGTTAGAACCCTTGATGACTGTTAAAAAAGAATATATCGAGGCTGCTTTTGATACAATTGACACAGAATACGGAGGTGTAGAAACATATCTGACAAATAATCTGGAAGTAGATTTAGAAAAGATGAAAACAATTTATACTGAGTAGTTACTCTTTTTTTTGTACATTTGCGTGATTAATTTTAACCTATGACAAAGAAACGAATTGTAAAACAAAATTTCTGGAAAAAAATACGTTTCAAGTACAGGCTTTTCTTTCTCAACGAAAACACATTAGAAGAGGTTTTTACGTTGAGATTATCCGGTTTATCCGCATTCTTAATTATTGGTCTTTTTAGTTTTTTACTCATAGCACTGACATCTGTCATTATCATTAATACTCCTATCCGTAATTATTTGCCTGGTTCAAACGAAGAAATCAGAAATGAAATCGTATCACAGACATTGAAAACCGATTCTTTGGAAAAGGTTATACAATCTCAGCAGTTATATTTGACAAATCTATCATTGATTTTGAGTGGAAAGATGTCTGTAGATTCCATACAATCCACAGAACACCTGAAACAGGTACATCCGGATTCTGTCAATCTTGAAAAATCTCCGGAATCAACAACATTTATGAAAAAATATGAAGAGGAAAGCCGGTACAATTTATCAGCATTGCCCCGGACATCCATTTCTTCAGGAACCTCTTTTTACCGGCCTGTAAAAGGAATGGTTTCTTCCAAGTATGATTCTGAAACAAAACATTATGGCATAGATATTGCCGCCGATCCTAAAGAGAGTGTATTGGCTACGCTCGACGGAACAATTGTATTCGTCGGATTTGAAGCGAGTGGCGGTTATGTTATTCAGGTTCAGCACAAGAATGGTTTTATGTCAATATATAAACATAATGCTATTTTATTAAAAAAACAGGGTGATCCTGTTAGAGCAGGAGAAGCTATTGCCTTGGTAGGCAATACCGGAAATCTGTCTTCAGGTACACACCTGCATTTTGAATTGTGGAACAACGGGAAACCGGTCAATCCGGAAGAATACATCATCTTTTAATTCATGAAGAGAAAAATTGCGATATTAGGTTCTACCGGTTCCATCGGAACACAGGCTCTGGAAGTGATCAGACAACATCCGGATCTCTTTGAAGTATATGCACTTACAGCTAATAATCAGGTCGATTTGCTGGTGCAACAGGCACAAGAGTTTATGCCGGACATGGTGGTTATTTCCAATGAACAAAAATATCCGGAACTGAAAGAAGCTTTAGAAGATTTACCCATTAAAGTATGGGCAGGAGAAGATGCTATCTGCCAGATTGTCAAATCAGAACCTATTGACATGGTTTTGACTGCCATGGTAGGATTTGCAGGATTAAAGCCTACAATCCATGCCTTGCAGGCCGGAAAAGCAATTGCCTTAGCCAATAAAGAAACGCTGGTTGTGGCCGGAGATATTATTACCCGGCTGGCATTAGAAAACAATGCTCCTATCCTACCCGTAGACTCGGAACATTCTGCTATTTTCCAATGCCTGATCGGAGAAAACAGTCCGATAGAAAAAATTCTTCTGACAGCTTCGGGAGGTCCTTTCCGGAAACATTCATTGGAAGAATTAGCACATGTAACCAAAAAAGATGCACTCAAACATCCTAACTGGTCCATGGGTGCAAAAGTAACCATAGACTCTTCTACAATGATGAATAAGGGTTTTGAAATGATTGAGGCGAAATGGTTATTTGATGTAAAGCCAGAACAAATACAGGTGTTAGTACATCCGCAGTCTATCATTCATTCTATGGTACAATTTCAGGATAGTTCCATCAAAGCACAACTTGGATTACCTGATATGCGTTTACCCATACAATATGCCCTTGCATATCCTCACAGATTGAAATCTCCGTTTCAAAGACTCAGTTTTTCTGATTTTTCCTCGTTGACATTTGAAGAACCGGATATGAATACATTCAGAAATCTTGCATTTGCATACCAAGCCATTGATAAAGGTGGAAATATGCCATGTATTCTGAATGCCGCCAATGAAATTGCTGTTGCATCCTTTTTGGAAGATAAAATAGGCTTTATACAGATGAGCAATATCATTGAACAAACCATGCAAAAAGTGAGTTATGTTGCACAACCAACATACGAAGATTATATACAAACAGATAAAGAATCCCGCGCTATAGCCCGGGAATATATCTTTAATTCTTAATTTTTAATTTTTAATTTTATTCAATGGAGACTATTTTAATTAGAACATTACAATTGATACTAAGTCTATCTATCCTTGTTATTGTACATGAATTCGGGCATTTTATTTTTGCCAGAATATTCAAAGTCCGGGTAGAAAAATTTTACCTATTCTTTAACCCTTGGTTTACACCCTTCAAATTCAAACCAAAAAACAGTGAAACAGAATATGGAATAGGTTGGTTACCATTGGGAGGATATGTAAAAATTGCAGGAATGATCGATGAATCAATGGATAAGGAACAAATGGCCCAACCGGAACAACCATGGGAATTCCGTTCCAAACCAGCAGGTCAACGTTTACTTATCATGGTAGGAGGTGTTTTGATGAATTTCATCCTCGCATTTTTCATTTATTCCATGATACTTTTTTCCTGGGGTGACGAATATATTCCGTTGAAAGATGTAACGATGGGTATGAATTTCAGCCAGGCGGCTCAAAAAGCAGGGTTCCAGGATGGTGATATCCTACTTTCTGCCGATAATAAAACATTAGAAAGATTAGGTAACACAACCCTTCTTGATGTTATTGAGGCCAGGGAAGTCACTGTGTTAAGAAATGGAAAAGAAGTAACTATTCCGATTCCTGAAAATATGATGGAATTAATATTACAGGAAAAGAAAGGATTTACAGCATACCGTACCCCATTTATCGTAGGTGAAGTCATTGATGGTAAAAGTGCGAAAGAAGCAGGTGTATTACCGGGAGACAGTTTGGTTGGTACCGGAGATAATGTAAACATGGATGCTTTGGCTATTTCCAACAGTTTTACTGAAAATAAGGGGAAAGAGTTACAACTGAATTTATATCGTAACAATGAATTCATGACCTTGGCAGTAACTCCCGATACTACAGGAATCATAGGAATTACCAGTGTGAGTCTGGATCATTTTTATAAACCGGTAAAAAAAGAATATGGATTTTTTGCCTCTTTTCCGGCTGGGATCCATTTAGGAATAACTACCTTAGACGATTATGTCAGACAGTTCAAATATATTTTTACTAAAGAAGGATTAGGCAGTTTAGGTGGCTTTGGTACAATTGCAAGTATCTTTCCTCCTTTTTGGGATTGGCATGCATTCTGGATGATGACTGCTTTCCTTTCCATTATCCTCGGATTCATGAACATATTACCAATACCAGCATTGGACGGTGGTCATGTAATGTTCTTGTTATATGAAGTAATTACCCGAAGGAAACCCAGTGATAAGTTTATGGAATATGCGACTATGACAGGAATGATATTATTGATTGGATTGCTGTTATATGCTAATGGAGCAGATATCATCAGGGCGTTCTTTTAGGAAATTTTGAATTCTGAATTTTGAATTTTGAATTAATGAATATGTGATATAAAAAAAAGAGGCCTACAACAAGCCTCTTTTTTTAATTCAAAATTTTTAATTCAAAATTCAAAATTAGAACCTAAAGTCCACCCCCGCACCAAACACCTTATTTGTACGAGAAAAAACATCTGTTCCCGGGATACCTGTTCCGTTGTAACTTGCAGATTCTTTTGTCCAATCTTCGTAATTTGTGAAGAAATATCCGATATTGATCCGTACTTTTTCAGATACATTGATAGCGCCACCCAAACCTATAGAGTAAGAATTCAGAGAATAACTTAAATCTTGTTGGTAGTCATCTGTAACTCCTGTTCTTGTAAACTGAATTCCTCCACTGATCAGAAACATTTTATTAATTCTCCATTCTACTCCACCTATATATTCATTGATACCTCCATCAATGAAGTTTTGTTTTCCGGTTTTTTGTCCCGGATGATTGGGATCATTCACTTCTGCCATTCCGGCATCTGAATCAAAAAAATGGTGATAACCGGCCGAGACTGTTACTGAAGGTATAATATCGTATTGTGCTCCGATAGTAAATAAAGCAGGAATATCATGCGGAGTATTCACTCCATCTTTAAACATACCAGTACCATCTATTTTGGTTTTATTTTCTACATTCAAATTGGTTAGAAATTCATACTTCACCCCCACATTCAATTTATTCCAGTTAAAATTAAAGCCGATAATGGGAGTTATCCCCCAACCTGTCTGGTCACAATCCAGATAAGTATCAGAAGTTTTTTTAGCTGTTCCCGAAGAAACTGTAGCAGCATCATAATATGATTTCTGAACCTGAGATATTGTCATATTATTGAATGTGGTTTCGTCCACACCTAAACCAGCCCTGAGAGCTGTTGCTACAGCTGGGTTGATCTGACCTGGACCTGTACCAGTTACACTTGCCATCGTCATACTTCCTACCCCTGCATCCATAAAAGGTTGAAGACCTGCTCCTGCTGTATTTTGAGCTGTTGCCATATTAGCAAAAAATGTACTGGCAAGCATCATTTCTCCTCCCGGATTCAGAGTCGGATGTACCGGATTAATAGATATATTCTTCAAATGGCCCAGATAGCCGTTATTAACAAAGTTCATCCGAAAACCCGCATATACGGAAAACATTTCATTGATGGCATAAGTTCCTCCTAATTGAGCACCATAAATAATAGATGAACCTTCCATATAGGCATCCAGCGAATATTGTGTCGTAGAAATTCCTTTTGCATTCAACAGTTCCGGAATCATTGCAATAGGAGCCTCGAACGAAGGTAAACCATTATTGAAAGTTGCTTTACCCCCACCTCCTGTCACTGCAAAACTTCCTGATAATACCCAATCTCCTTTTTTATAGGCAGCTTGAATACTCGGAATAAATGGTGCAGACGCTTCGCCTTCGTATACCTTGGTATCACTGCCACCAAATCTTTCGAAAGGAGCAAAAGTAGATGTTATCGTTCTTGTCTGAAATGCACTTTGGTTAGTAAGAGAAAAATGAAATCCATCTTCAGGGAGAAGAGACAAGCCTGCTGGATTTGTATATACAGCATCAATTTCTGTAGAAGCATCTCTGGATGGATTTCTCAGAAAATGAGCGCTCTGATTTGTATTCGTAAGGATTCCACCGGCAAATGCACTTGCAATGGAAGATAGAGCAAAAATACTCAATAAGATTTTTTTCTTCATTTTTATATTTGTTTATAATTAAACCGACGCAAAGGTAAAAAACAATTATTAATAAAACTGTATTTTTTACAACTAAATGACGGAAAAGGAAATTACGAATCAGGAATTACGATTTACGAATTAAGTAGAAGCGCCAGAAATATTCGTAATTCCTAATTCGTAATTCATAATTGTTGTGTAACTTTGCAGAATTATGTTGACAAATAAAACAAACAATGAGGCTTTAGTCCTGTTTTCCGGAGGACAGGATTCTACCACTTGCCTGTACTGGGCATTGAAAACATTTGGTTCGGTAAGAACTTTGTGTTTTACATATGGACAACGACATTCTTTAGAAGTAGATATTGCCCGGGAAATAGCTGCTAAAGCCGGAGTGCCTTTCGAAGTATTGGATGCTTCGATCATTAGCCAACTTTCATCTAATTCGCTGACTGATATAGATATGACAATGGATGCTGAAAAGCCGGCTGATTCTTATCCTAATACATTTGTTCCAGGAAGAAACCTGCTTTTTCTGACTTTTGCAGCGGTGATTGCCCGGTCCTATGGTATCCGGAATATTGTAACCGGTGTATCTGAAGCAGATTATAGCGGTTATCCGGATTGCAGGGATACTTTCATTCGTTCTGCCAATACGACTATTAATCTGGCGATGGATGAGCAATTCATTATTCATACTCCTTTGATGTGGAGAGATAAGGCTGAAGTATGGGCTTTAGCTGACGAATTGGGAGTTTTTGATATTATCAAAAATGAAACACTTACCTGTTATAATGGAATCAAGGCGGATGGATGTGGACATTGTCCTTCCTGTACATTAAGACAACATGGATTGGAAGAATATTTAAAACAAAAAAAATAAACTCCAGTTCTTCATTTTTAATTTTAACTCCCATTACTGCATGGATGAACAATTAAAAAGCCTGACACTCTTAGGTAGCAAAACAGAATACAAGCATGATTATGCACCGGAAGTCTTGGAAACTTTTAGCAATAAACATCCGGATAATGATTATTGGGTAAGATTCAATTGTCCGGAATTTACGAGCCTTTGTCCAATTACAGGGCAACCGGATTTTGCGACTATCCATATCGATTATATTCCTGCTGAAAAAATGGTAGAAAGTAAAAGCTTAAAACTATATCTTTTCAGTTTCCGCAATCATGGCGCTTTTCATGAAGATTGCATCAATATCATTATGAAAGATTTGATTCGGTTGATGGAACCCAAATATATAGAGGTAACCGGAATCTTTACTCCACGTGGAGGCATTAGTATTTATCCGTATGCTAATTATGGTAAGCCGGGTACAAAATATGAACAATTGGCGGAAAAACGATTGTTTGAGAAACATTTTTATAGTTAAAAGAGTTAAGAATAAAGGTTAAGCATTACTTTTAATTTATGAAGTCGAACTTGACTTTTACTAATTTTATTCTAAATGCTTTTTGAACACGAATTTGAACGAATTAAAAACGAATAAAGACGAATTTTTAAAATGTTTTTATTCTAAATTCATCCATATTCGTTTTTAATTCGTTCAAATTCGTGTTCGAAAAAAGTCAAGACAAGTTTTATAGCAAAATCATGCTTCTTCCAACAAATATTTTTTAAACCCAGCAAAATCCGCTGTTAATTCTACGCTTTGTTTTTTTCCTTTCATAAACTCCTGAAGTTTTACAGGAATTTCTATTTTCTCATGAATAATACTTTCTACTGTTTCCAAAAACTTAGCCGGGTGAGCTGTTTCTAAAAATATACCGGATTCATCATCCTTTAACCCATCCACCAAAGCATGATAACCACATGCACCATGGGGATCGAGCAAATAACCGGTTTTAGTATAACAATCATTCAATGTTCTCCGGATCTCTTCATCCGTATAAGAACAACCTGTGATATCGCAACAAATGGCTTCATGAGAATTTCCATACAAATCCAGTATACGTACAAAATTACTCGGATCTCCTACATCCATCGCATTGGCTATTGTAGCAATAGAAGGACGAGGAGTGTATTTACCTGTCTTCAGGTATTGTAAAAAGATATCATTACGGTTGTTAGCTGCAATGAAACGTTTGACAGGTAATCCCATCTTTTTGGCAAACAGTCCGGCAGTAATATTACCAAAATTGCCACTGGGTACACAAATAACTACATTATCCCCTTTTCCCTGTTTAGCTAATTGAGCATAAGCATAAAAGTAATAAAATGCTTGTGGTAAGAAACGGGCTACATTGATAGAATTGGCAGAAGTTAATTGCAATTTGGAATTCAATTCGGCATCCATAAAAGCATTCTTAACCAATGCCTGGCAATCATCAAATGTTCCGTCAATTTCCAATGCCGTAATATTTTGTCCCAATGTAGTAAATTGACATTCCTGGATAGCGCTGACTTTTCCTTTCGGATAAAGTACGTATACATGAATCCCATCTACTCCCAGGAAACCATTAGCTACTGCACTTCCGGTATCTCCCGATGTAGCAACAAGTACATTGACATTTTTTAATCCTTGTTTCTTAATGAAATACCCTAATATACGAGCCATAAAACGGGCGCCGACATCTTTGAATGCCAATGTAGGTCCATGATATAATTCCAAACTGTAAATATTATCATTGACATGAACAACCGGCGTATCAAAACTCAAGGTATCGTACACAATCCTTTTCAATGTATCTGCTTCAATATCTTCTCCGAAAAAAGCATCAGCAACTGTGTATGCAATTTCCTGAAAAGACATATCTTTCATTTTTTCAAAAAAAGAAGCAGGTAACTGTTTGATGTTTTCAGGCATAAACAAGCCTCTGTCTCCTGCCAATCCTTTGATTACAACTTCTTGTAAATCAGACAAAGGTGCTTGATGATTGGTACTGTAATATTTCATTTTAATTGATAATTGACAATTGATAAATGATAATGAAATCTTTTTATTTTAAGAATTCTTTGATAAACTCATCTCCTTTTAATAAACCATACACTCCTTTTTGTGCGGAAAATTCATCATAAATATTTACATCATCAGGAGTGAGTCCGGGTTTGTATATAATAAACGGAATAGGAGTCTTGGTGTGTGTCTTTATGCTGCAAGGAGTAGGATGATCCGGTAAAACTGCAATGGCTACCGGTTCTTCCCAGGATTGTACGGCTTCCATGATTGGTTTGACAATTCTCTTATCCAGATATTCGATGGTTTTGATTTTCAAATCTACGTTACCTTCATGACCAGCTTCATCACTGGCTTCTATATGTAAATATACAAAATCATTTTCTTTTAATGCTGCTAAAGCAGCTTGTGCTTTTCCTTCATAATTTGTATCATACAAACCCGTTGCCCCTTCCACAAAAATGGGTTGCAATCCGGCATATACACCAATACCTTTGATCAAATCAACAGCAGAAATAACAGCTCCTGATTTGATAGAGGGAAACAATTCCGGAATAGTCTTCATTTTCGGTTTATAACCAGGAGACCAGGGCCAGATGCTATTGGCGGGATCTTTTCCGGCTGCTTTACGTTTCAGATTAACAGGATGATTTTCCAGTAATTTTTGCGAAGAAACAATTAATTCATTCAAATGATTAGCCGTAGCAACGGCATCTTCTGTTTCCGGCTTGATCAGTATCTCTTTGAAAGGCACACCAGTGGCGTCATGTGGTGGTGTACATTGGATATTTTTGTCTCCACCTTTGAATTTCAGAAGATGACGATATGACACTCCAGGATAGAAATGTACTTTTTCATCCGCCAACTTTTCATTCAAAAAATGAATCAATTCATCTGCTTCTTCATTGGAAATATGTCCTGCCGAATGATTTTTGATCTTTCCATCCTGAATGCAAATCAAGTTACAGCGCATAGCCATTTCCCCAGGGAGTATATCCACTCCCATACTGGCAGCTTCCAAAGAACCGCGTCCTTCAAAAACATCAGGGAGATGATATCCTAAAACAGAAAGGTTTGCAATTTCACTACCGGGAGAAAAACCAGGAGGAATGGTATCCAACATTCCGGAACGACCCATTTGAGCCAGTTTGTCTATATTCGGAATATCTGCAACCTGTAACGGAGTTTTATTGTTGAGGGATGGTATGGGCTCGTCTGCCATTCCGTCGCCTAGTATAATAATATATTTCATATTTGTTTTTGCCACGAATTACACGAAAACTTACCGGATATTAGCAATAGAGATAATATCAGCAAAGACTCCGGCAGCAGTTACACTTGCTCCAGCTCCGTAACCTTTGATAATCATCGGATACTCATTGTAACGTTCCGTAGTGATCATGATGATATTGTTACTTCCTTCGAGGTCGTACAATGGATTGCCCATGGCAACTTCCTGAAGTCCTACCCGGCATTTGCCATTATCCATTTCTGCTACAAAACGATATTTTTTATTTTCTGCCTCTAATTTTTTACGTTTAGCTTCAAATTCTGCATCTAATTCCGGAATGTTTTTCCAGAAATCATCCAATGAGCCTTCAAAATATTGATCCGGAACAAAAAGATTCTTTTCTACATCTTCCTGTTCTACATTATAACCGGCTTCACGGGAAAGGATAACCAATTTACGGATCACATCTTTTCCGCTTAAATCAATACGAGGATCCGGTTCGGAGAATCTGGCTTCCTTAGCCATCATGATGGCTTTGCTCAGAGGAATATCTGCACTGATAGTATTGAAGATATAATTCAAGGTTCCTGATAGAACTGCCTGTAATTTCAATATTCTATCACCACTGTTGATCAGCGCATTCATTGTATTGATGATTGGCAAACCGGCGCCCACATTGGTTTCAAAAAGGAACTTAATTCCTCTTTTCCGGGCAATTTCTTTCAGATTATGATAGTTTTCATAACTGGAAGAGGCGGCTATTTTGTTAGCTGCTACCACAGAAATATTATGAGACATGAGTTCTTCGTACAAATTAGCAATCTGAGGACTTGCAGTACAATCAACAAAGACAGAATTGAAAATATTCATTTTCAGAATCTCGTCCCGCAATAAATCCGGGGATGTCGGCTGACCGTTATTTCTCAATTCATCCAGATAATTTTCCAGATCAATACCATTTCTATCAAAAATAGCATTATCTACATCTGCAATACCAACAACTTTCAATTTCAGGCTATTTTGTGCCATTAATTTCGGTTGTTGCATCTTGATTTGTTCCAGCAAACTTCCTCCTACCGTTCCTATACCGGTAATAAAGATATTAAGCACCTGATATTCAGAAAGAAAAAATGAATCGTGGATTGAATTCAGGGCTTTACGTAAATATTTGGCTTTGATAACAAATGAGATATTTGTCTCCGAAGCTCCCTGTGCACAAGCAATTACGCTAATACCACTGCGACCAAGCGTTCCAAACAGCTTACCTGCTATACCTGGTGTACGTTTCATATTTTCGCCTACAATAGCAACAGTTGCCAGTTCCTTCTCGGCTTTAACATCATTGATTTCTCCCTGAGACATTTCAAGGGCAAACTCTTCCCTTAATACCTTTACAGCCAAATCCGCATCAATATGTTTAACAGCAAAAGAAGTTGTATTTTCTGAAGATGCCTGAGAAACCATGAAAACACTGATGCCAACTTTAGATAAAGCCCTGAATATACGATAATTCACACCGATTACTCCTACCATACCCAATCCTTGTACAGTAATCAGGCAAGTATCATCAATGGAAGATATCCCTTTAATGGCTTTTCCTTCATGCGCTTTCTCCCGGGTAATTAAAGTTCCCGGGGTCTCAGGATTGAACGTGTTCTTGATTCGAATAGGAATATTTTGGTGATAAGCAGGGAAAATCGTTGGAGGATAAATCACTTTCGCACCGAAGTTGGAAAGTTCCATTGCTTCAATGTAACTCAGTTCTTCAATGACATAAGTATTGCTGATAACTTTCGGATCAGCAGTCATAAATCCGTCTACATCTGTCCAGATTTCAAGCATAGAAGCACCCAAAGCAGCAGCAAGAATAGATGCTGTATAATCAGAACCACCCCTTCCTAAGTTACTTACTTCTCCTGTATGGATATTACTTGCAATAAAACCTGGAACAAGCGCTATTTTTTCATGTCCGGAAAACGTTTGATGAATCAAACGATTAGACTCTTCAAATTTGACAATATGCTTGTTGAACTGTTTTTCTGTCTTGATAAAATCACGGGCGTCAAAAAGTTGAGCGCCGGTAATTACATGACTGATAATATAAGAAGATAACCGTTCGCCATAACTTACAATAATATCAGAAGTTTTAGAAGATAAATCCTGAATCAGGAAGACCCCTTTAAATATATTTCCCAATTCATCCAACAATGAAATCACTTCTTTAAGTACATCTTTTCTATGTGTAGTATCGGTAATAACCCCCTCTACCACCTCAATATGACGGCTAACGATTTCATTATACTCTTTCTCGTATGTGTAATCTCCCTGAGATGCCAGTTTGGATGTATGAATCAGTTGATCCGTTATTCCACCTAATGCAGAAACTACCACTACGACCGGTTCTCCCACCGATTCTACGATCTTCTTAACTCCCAGAATACTTTTCGCGGAACCTACGGATGTTCCGCCGAACTTCATTACTTTCATTATATTATTTCAATATGTAATTTTGAATTCTAAATTTTGAATTTTGAATGAGCAATTGTCAATTAACTTCACCCTTCCTGATTAAACGACTCCACTTCTTTTACTTTCCGGAATAAATCGGAAGCAAAAATAAAGTCATTCAAATCTTTATTGGTAGATGTTATAATATCATCTTTTGTACCTGTCCAGGCTTTTTCTCCATCCTTGATAAAAATAATTGTCTCCCCGATGTTCATCACCGAATTCATATCATGGGTATTGATAACCGTAGTTATTTTGTATTCAGCAGTGATATCATGAATCAAATCATCAATAAGTAAAGCCGTTTTGGGATCCAGTCCGGAGTTTGGTTCATCACAAAACAAATACTTTGGATTGAGAGCAATGGCTCTTGCAATGGCTGCACGTTTCATCATACCTCCACTTATCTCGGAAGGATAAAGATCTTTTGCATCTGCCAGATTTACCCTTTCCAGACAAAATTCCGCACGTTTTCTTTTATCTTTGTTACTATCTTCAGAAAACATAACCAATGGAAACATGGCATTTTCCAATACTGTCATAGAATCAAATAATGCTGACCCCTGGAAAAGCATGCCCATTTCCCGACGAAGCATTTTCAATTCTTTTTTGCCCATAGAAATAATATCCCGTCCGTCATACAATATTTCTCCGCTATCCGGTTTCATCAAACCGATTACATTCTTCATCAATACTGTTTTTCCGGAACCGCTTCGGCCTATGATTAAATTAGTTTTACCAACCTCAAAAACCGTAGATATATCTTTCAGAACGACTTTCCCATCGAATGATTTTATAATATTTTTTACTTCTATCATTTTATGCCAGCATTAAATTTGTGAGTAATAAGTCGTACAATAAAATCATTACACTGCTCATTACCACAGAATTAGTACTTGCTTTTCCAACTTCCAAGGCTCCTCCTTTCACATTATAACCAAAATAAGAAGCTACAGAAGCAATAATGAAAGCAAAAACAACAGCTTTTATAATCGAATATCCAACATAAAAAGGATTAAACCAGAAACGGATACCAAATTCATATACCGATACTGATATTATATCCGTAAGATATGCCATTAAAAAACCACCACTGATACCAAAAAACATACTGAAGATACCCAGTACTGGTATAAAAACCATTAATGCAACAACTTTAGGAAGAATCAAATAGTTAGCCGAATTCACACCCATAATCTCCAATGCATCTATTTGCTCGGTTATACGCATGGAACCTATTTCCGATGCAATGTTCGAACCCACCTTACCGGCTAATATCAAACACATAATAGATGAAGAAAATTCCAGTAAAAGCGTTTCCCTGGTAATATATCCGATTGTATAGGCAGGAATCAAGGGCGACTGAATATTCAAGGAAACCTGTATAGTAAGTACAGCTCCGATAAAAACAGAGATAAAAATCACAATGGGAAGAGAGTCAACTCCCAACTTGATGATTTCCCTGGAGGTTTGTTTAAAAAATACGCTCCAACGTTCCGGAACCGTAATGGTCCGCATCATTAGCATGACATATTTTCCAAATTCATCTAAAGCTTTCATCTATTGTTATTTTGAATTTGCAAAGATAGTATTTTTTGCGGAAACTACTTGAATTAAAAATTACGAATTAGAAATTACGAATTATTTTTTATGTAAGTCAATTCGTAATTTCTAATTCGTAATTCGTAATTTAATATTACATTTGCAACAAATTTTTTTCAATATGGCTGAATTAGAGCAGATGGTTCTCCGCACAGAGAATCTGGTAAAAAAATATCGATCCAGGACCGTGGTTAACCATGTATCCATAGATGTTAAACAAGGAGAACTTGTAGGTTTGCTGGGACCCAATGGAGCCGGTAAAACGACCACTTTTTACATGACCGTAGGATTGATTATGCCTAATGAAGGAGAAATTTTCCTGAATGATATGAATATCACACAGTTTCCTGTATATAAAAGGGCACAGAATGGTATTGGCTACCTGGCTCAGGAAGCTTCTATTTTCCGGAAAATGACTGTGGAAGATAATATCCGGGCTGTATTGGAAATGACAAAAAAATCACCGGAATATC
>JAVBMQ010000058.1:0-8735 GCA_031552335.1 Bacteroidales bacterium
CATATTCCCAGCATAAAGATACACTTTCAGATTCGGGGCAAAGCGACGGATTTCATTTTGCCAGTTATGCAACAATGAGGTAGGAACCACTATCAATGAAGCTGAAAGCTGAGAGGGGGAATCATCATCAAACAAAGACAATTGTTCGCCGGGATGCACAAGCTTTTTCTTTCCTGCATTCGCATAAATAAAATTCAGCAAAGCAATGGTTTGTAATGTTTTTCCCAAACCCATATCATCAGCCAGACAACCTCCGAAATTGTTGTGATAGAGATACAACAACCAATAAAAGCCCTCTTTCTGGTAAGGGCGCAGAATAGGAACTAAATTGCTTGGGATAGATGCTTCCAATGGACGTTTTTTCCATTCCGGATTTTCATCTTCTTTTTCTTTAAAAAGTTTATCGACCAGACTGAAGTGCATTTTTTTCAACCGGATGGAATCGCCTTCTTTTTCTCCATGTAAAAACAACTCCTGGTACTTCTCGAACCATTCTTCAGGCAAAACAAAAATGGAATGATCAGGTAAGACATATTCTTTTACTCCTGTAAGAATATGCTTCCTGAAACGAATAAACGGAATGACATAATCACCAACAAGAACCTCAATATTGACGTCAAACCAATCAATGGTATCATTCACCACCGAACGAACTTCAAACTCCTTCGTATAATAGATTTTATCTGTATTTTGCTGAAAAACAAAATGTTCCAGTACCTGCTGATGCGAATTGATCCATTCTATCAAACCCAAAGGATTTTCTTTTCGGGCCTCATATAAACGATTATCTCCCTCTAACTTCAATCCCGTTGCCTGCAAATAATCAACATGTACTTTTTCCCATTTCAGATCTCTTTCATAATAATTGATTTGAAAAGGATTGGTTTCTTCCAGCCAGGCTATCATCGTTTTCTTTGAACCCGGATTTATCGGATTATTTCCATAAACAAATACCAAGGAAAGATGCAATCTATTATTAAAATCCTCTTCCAAAGACAATACGGCTTGTTTTTCCGGATTTGTATGGAAGACTTCAATTCCCTGCATCTTAGTCCGGTATTGAAGGAATGTCTTCAATACAAAATCCTGCATATATTTTTGTTCCATTGCTGCAGGAACTGTAATAAAATCTTTGGTAAAAAACGGAATCAATCGTTTGGATTCTATGTCATTCACTATATGTAACATATTATCCGATACGATTATAGCGGGTTTATTAGCAATAATGATATCCGGTTTATCTTTCAAAGAGACCTCTGTACTTCCGTTAGTCAGGGAAATAAAATATCTCAATCCGGCCTCATCTCTGACAAAGTTAAACAGACATTGCGTATTTTCAGGTAAAATATGGATTTGCTGTTCCGGAAAAAGGATTGTCCGCTTCATATCTTCCCTCAGATAAAGAGATATTCCTGTTTTCTTTGCTGATTCTATGATCAGAACAGCAAATATTTCTATGGCAGGACGAATAAATTTCTCCAAAGTTTCCTCTTTCAGATTTTTCAGAAAATCCACCACCACTTTTTCCTTCGAATACTTTTTCATCAAAGCTTTATCGGAAGTCTCTTCCATAAGCCTGAGTAAATTCCGTTCATCCGCAGAAAAATCTTTCCGGCTGATAAATTCCTGTCCGGGAGGGCCTAATATCCGCAGGGTATTATCCTCTTCTGATTTTTCCACCAGATAAAGATTAAATCTCCATCCCAACTGGCGATGTTTATATAAGACTAGAATAGATTCGTTGATCACTTGTTATGATTTGTTTGTACCGATCAAAAAGAAACAAAGTTACGAGAAATCCGGGAAAGAATAAAAAAAATCCGACAAATATTTTGAAGAATTGAAGTTTATTTTTACCTTTGCAACCGCAAATGCGACATGGTGGTTATAGCTCAGTTGGTTAGAGCGTCGGATTGTGGTTCCGAAGGTCGCGGGTTCGAGCCCCGTTCTCCACCCTCAAAAACATAAAATCCTGTAAGACATATTCTTACAGGATTTTTTGCTTTATAATGAATTACTATTGCGATATATTGTAGCTTTTTCGCATAAAGATCTTATATGTTGTAATTCTTCAATAAAATGATCAACATCAGATAATAGATAAATACTATCTATTAATTCTATATCTTTTCCTTCTTCTTTGATATATCTTTCATTAATCCAATATTGGGAAAAAAGCCATAATTTATCAGGAGAAAGACCTCCTTCATTCGCTTTGATAGCCAGACGAGGATTTTCATTAGGTATCTCACATTTACTTTTATCCAGAAATTCTATTTTTATTCGTCTGAATATATTTTCATTTTTTTCAATTAAAGAAAAATAATCCCTTTCTCTCTTTTCTCCTCCAGAAAAAATTACCAGAAAAGCAGGTACATCCTTAATTCCTTCTTGCTTTGTATATTGCAATGGTATTTTTGACTTTATTCCAAAAGGAATAGGTAAGGAATTCACAATTGCCAATTTTTGTTTCAGTTCCGGTTCTCGAATTCCATCGGTTTTTTGATATGAATTATCAATTTTCTTCACAATCGTTATTCATTTAAGTTGCCAATAAAAGGGATTGCTCCATAACGACCATCCAAATATCCATTTTTAATATTTATAGTATTATGTTCTTTAAAATCATTCAGGGAATATAATTTAGTCTGTCCTTCTTCTTTTTCTGTAAACCAAACTTCATCTGAACGCATCAGCTTCTGCTGATTAAGAAGCTCTGTTTCATGGGTAGTATAAATAAGCTGACCTTGTGTATCACTATTCATTATATATTCCAATAAATCAAATATAAGTTTTGGATGTACACTATTTTCTATTTCATCAATAAAATAAGTACATTCATGGTGTTTGATTTCATATAAGGCTGGTATCAAATTTAACAATTTAACAGTTCCTACAGACTGTGTTTCACATTCCAGTTTACCCTCATAACCATTCACACCTATTTGGTTAAACAAAAAACGCAACACTATTTTTTCTCCGTTCCTATCCTCTACACTAAATAAAACCCGATCTTCTTTCATGCCAGAAAAACCTTTATTAGGCTCAGCATCCAATCTTTTTTCCAAAGCGCGTTTAAGACTATTATTTTCATTCTCATCTGCTATTACATCAATAAGCCGTTTTTCTTCAATTTCTATACTGGAAACTCCAATATCAAGATTCTTGAATAAAGAATTGGTAAAATCAAGCAATAAATTATCATCTGACATCCTACTAATTAAAGTAGGAATAATACGTTTAATGGACAATACTCGTAAATACTCATCAAACCATTCAAATGCATTTTTTATATTATCATTTAACAAATATTCATATTCCTCAGTAAAAGAAAGAAAAGAGTTCAATGGTTTTGATTTTAAACGACTCTCAATAAACTCCTTTACACCTTCCTTTATTAAAAATGATGATGTTAAAATATCTTTATCCCGAGAAAATATTATTTCATCATCCTCTTCTATTCCAGAAATAGATAACATTTCATTTTCTACCTCAACAGAATTAACATCTATTGAGTATAAATAATAAATCCCTTTATGCATGAATTCCGTCGAAATATGTATAGGTTCTTTCTTATCTCCATCTTTTAACCTAAACTTATAGTTGTTTACAATCTCAGGAGAAAGAGAATTTTGTTTGTTTGCAAAAAGTTGCAAAAACTCCATCGCTTGTAATAGATTAGATTTTCCAGAACCATTAGCACCATAAATAGCAGCCTGTTTGAGAAGAGGCACCTTCATATTTTTATGATATATATGGTTTTGTAATGTGGTGCGTTTCAAATTGGGAAACATATCAAAAGTCATTTCTTCTCCAAATGACAAGAAATTCTTTACTTTCAATCTTAACAACATAAATCTATGATTTTAATTATTTTTGCAAATTTACAAATTCGAACTGAATATCCGTGAAAAAGTCACGTTTATTTGCAAATATTTTTTTTCAGTTTAGTCATTCTTAAATAATTCTACTCTTTTTTCTTTAAACTCGCGTTTCCTTTATAAAATCTTTATACTCCCCTATTTTTCTTTATAAAATCCAAACAATTAACCGCTTATCTTTGTTCCAAAATACCTAATTGATCAAAATTATTATATTATGAACCTAACAGAGATCATAAGATCAACACTGCCGTTTTTCTTTTTATTGCTAATAATCAGCCCCATCTTAGGAAATTATATGTACCTGGTATTAGACGGAAAAAAACATTTTATGTTACCGGTAGCAGGGAAACTGGAATGGATAATTTACCGCGTTGCATCCATTAATCCGGAAAAATCCATGAACTGGAAGAATTATTGTTTTTCTCTATTGATGTTTAACTTTCTGGGATTTGTCTTCCTCTTTATTCTCTTAATGACACAAAAATGGTTGCCTCTCAATCCACAACATGTAGAGAATATGAGTTGGCATTCTGCCCTCAATACTGCAATTAGTTTCGTAACGAATACCAATTGGCAAGCTTATGCCGGAGAAACCGGATTAAGTTATTCCAGCCAGATGATAGGATTAACAGTACAGAATTTTGTCAGTGCAGCTACAGGTATTGCAGTTTTTACCGCATTAGTCAGAGGCATCAGGGGAAGAACTACTGAATATATCGGAAACTTCTGGGTTGACTTGACGCATACAGTCCTTTATATTTTACTTCCATTATCTATTTTATTGGCTATTTTACTAGCAGGGCAAGGCGTCATACAAAACTTGCAACCATACACAGAAGCACAAACTATCGAAGGTGCCACACAAATAATTCCCCAAGGACCGGCAGCATCTCAGATTGCCATCAAACAATTAGGAACTAACGGAGGAGGTTTCTTCAACGCAAACAGTGCGCATCCTTTTGAAAATCCCACCCCTTTCTCTAACTTCCTGGAATTATTTGCCATTCTGCTGATTCCTGTTTCCCTAACTTTTACATACGGGAAAATGGTTCGGTCATCCAAACAAGGATTAACAATTTTTATAACCATGTTCATCTTTCTTCTTATTGGTTTAAGCATTTCTCTCTATTCAGAATACCAGACTCCGGATATTTGGAAAGGATTGTCCAATATGGAAGGGAAAGAAACAAGAAACAGCATCTCAGACAGCGTTCTTTGGTCAGTAGCAACCACGGCAGCTTCTTCTGGGTCAGTAAATGCCATGCATGATAGTCTGTCTCCATTTTCCGGAATGGTTTGTATGATCAATATGATGCTTGGAGAAGTCATCTTCGGAGGAGTCGGCGCCGGAATGTACGGAATGATTATTTTCGTCATACTAACTGTATTCATTGCAGGATTGATGGTCGGACGTACCCCTGAATTTCTGGGAAAGAAAATAGAAGCATTTGAAATCAAAATGTCAATGATTGCCGTACTGGCTCCAGCCATTGTTATCTTATTATTCTCTGCCATTGCATGCAGTATACCTGCGGGTTTATCGGGAGTAAGTAATCCTGGTCCTCATGGTTTTTCAGAAATACTATATGCATTTACATCCGCCGCAGCGAATAATGGAAGCGCTTTTGGCGGTTTACAAGCCGGATCAGTCTTTTATAATGTACTGATCGCTTTGGGTATGTTAATCGGTCGCTTCGGAATAATCATCCCTGTATTGGCAATCGCAGGCAATTTATCTCAAAAAAAAATCACTCCGGTGTCACAAGGAACTTTCCGTACCGATAATTGGTTTTTTGTTGGCCTGTTAATCACAATCATCCTTATTGTCGGAGGATTAACATTTTTCCCGGCCTTGTCTTTAGGCCCGGTTGCTGAATATTTTCTATTACAAAACGGTATTTTATTTTAGACACAAATGCAAACAAATAAACATACAAAATTCCTGGACGGAAAGCAATTGAAAGATGCTGTTAAAATATCTTTCACCAAATTAAATCCTGTGACACTGATTAAAAATCCTGTCATTTTTATAGTGGCTGTCGGCGCTGCCATCACAAGTTTCATTGTAATCCGGCATCTCTTTCAATCTCAATTTTCAGGTTTTGATTTTCAAATAGCTGTTTGGTTGTGGATTACGGTACTATTTGCCAATTTCTCAGAAGCCATTGCTGAAGGAAGAGGAAAAGCACAGGCAGAAAGTCTGAAAAGCAATAAATCTCAGGCAAGAGCAAGAAAACTAACGAATGGTAAGGAAGAAATTATCGCTGCATCCTTGTTAAAAAAAGGAGATATTGTTATTTGCGAAGCCGGAGACATTATTCCTTCGGATGGTGAAATCACTGAAGGTATTGCAAGCGTCGACGAATCGGCCATTACAGGAGAATCTGCTCCGGTAATCCGGGAAAGCGGAGGAGACCGCAATGCCGTAACCGGAGGAACAAAAGTGCTCAGTGATAAAATCATTATAAAAATAACATCTGACGCCGGTAATACATTTATCGACCGGATGATTTCACTTGTAGAAGGGGCTAAAAGGCAAAAAACGCCTAATGAAGTTGCTCTAACTATCTTATTAGTCTCTTTATCTGTTATTTTCTTAGTCGCAGTTATTACCCTTCCGGCTTTCTTCGGATATAGTTTGAAAGCTTCCGGACTACCAACTTCAGATAATCTGACTTTACCCATCTTAATAGCTCTGTTAGTTTGCCTGATACCGACAACGATTGGCGGATTGCTTAGCGCTATTGGTATTAGCGGCATGGATCGCCTGATGAAACGGAATGTGATTGCCACCAGTGGACGGGCCATAGAAGCCGCCGGGGATGTGGATGTCCTTTTATTAGACAAAACCGGTACCATCACCTTTGGCAACCGTATGGCTGATGAATTTATTCCTGCGGAAAAAGTAAATATAGATACTTTAGCCAATGCGGCGCAACTATCCTCACTCAGTGACGAAACGCCGGAAGGACGTTCTGTTGTCATCCTGGCCAAAGAGAAATATGGTATCAGAAAAAGAGAATTAAAAGAATTAGATGCCGAATTTATCCCCTTTACGGCACAAACCCGCATGAGTGGCGTAGACATCACTATCTCCGGACAAAAAAAATGTATCCGTAAAGGTTCGGTTGAAGCGATCCGTTCTTTCGTTCAACATAATAATGGTTTCTTTCCCAAACAAACAGAAGATAAAGCAATAGAACTGGCACAACAGGGAGCTACCCCCCTGATTGTGGCCGAAGATGATAAAGTATTAGGAATTATTCACCTGAAAGATGTTGTCAAAGGAGGAATCAAACAGCGTTTTGCTCAACTGCGTAACATGGGAATAAAAACAGTAATGATTACCGGTGATAACCCACTAACTGCCGCCGCCATCGCCGCCGAAGCCGGAGTTGATGATTTTCTGGCAGAAGCTAAGCCGGAAGATAAATTACAGAGGATCAGAGAAGAACAAGCCAACGGCCATCTGGTCGGCATGATCGGTGATGGAACCAATGATGCTCCCGCACTGGCACAATCTGATGTCGGTATTGCCATGAATAACGGCACCCAAGCGGCCCGAGAAGCGGGTAATATGGTTGACTTAGACAGCAATCCAACCAAATTGATTGAAGTGGTAGAAGTCGGCAAACAACTTTTAATGACCCGTGGTGCATTGACCACATTCAGCATAGCCAATGATGTGGCTAAATATTTTGCCATTATTCCGGCAATCGCAATATCACTATATGCAGGAAGCTCTGGAAAAGGAGTATTATCCGTATTGAATATCATGAATTTATCATCTCCTGAGAATGCTGTATTAAGTGCCGTTATTTTCAATGCGTTGATCATCATTTTGTTAGTTCCCCTGGCATTGAAAGGAGTAAAATACAGAATGGAGAGTGTCTCGGTTTCTTTAATGAGAAATTTATTTATCTATGGAATCGGAGGACTTATCACCCCTTTCATCGCCATAAAATTAATTGATTTGATTTTACAGTTATTTTAAAGATACAAAAAATGAAAACGCAACTGATCACAGGATTAAAAGTATTGGCAATGATGATATTATTGTTGGGTATTATTTACCCTTTATGTATCACAGGTATTGCACAAATCTGTTTTCATAAGAAAGCAAACGGTTCTTTGGTTGAAAAAAACGGACAGATAATCGGGAGTTCACTGATCGGACAAGCATTTGAAAGTGTCATATATTTTTCCTCCAGACCATCTGCTATCAACTATAATACATTACCTTCAGGAGCATCCAATCTGGGAATGACAAATAAACTATTGTACCAGCAAATGATAGAAAGGAAAAATACATTTCTACTCAGGAACAAACTTTCTTCAAACAAAAACATCCCTTCTGAAATGTTATTTGCATCTGCCAGTGGTCTTGATCCGCATATTTCTCCGGAAACGGCTATGTTGCAAGTCAACAGAATTGCTTTTGTTCGACAATTTTCTGAAAAACAAAAAAAAGAACTCAAACAATTGGTTGAAAAACAAACAGAAAAGTCCCAATGGAATTTATTTGGGCAAGCAAGGGTTAATGTGCTGTTGTTGAATTTGCAATTGGATCAGATAAAATCAGTATCACCTGAATAAAAAAAATCAAAAATTACACTTTTTCTAAATTTTAATTATAAGTTTGCAAATAATATTTAGATAAAGTGTATGAATCGAATTAGAACCAAATACACCTTGCATAAAAAACAGTCTGTTGTCGGGTTAATTTTCAGCTACAACGCCGTTTTGATAGCCGAACTTCGCAAACATTTACCCTCTGCTCGTTGGAGTCAAACCATGCGATGCTGGTATGTGGAAAACACGAGGGAAAACCTTGTAATACTAAAAAAGTTG
>JAVBMQ010000231.1:0-3109 GCA_031552335.1 Bacteroidales bacterium
CACTGCTTACTAAGGAAGCGCCCGTTGGGCGCAACCGCAAGTTATTGATTCTCGTTATTCTTCCTCAGCCACAACAAACTGCAAGGTATCTGAAGCCATAGAAGAAAATATTCCCAAGGCATTATCAAGCATGCTTGAAGGATTTCACATTTTCTAAAATCTTTTCATCCATACTATTTTTACGGTCACGCATGAAAATATTAGCCTAAAAAAGGAAGCAATATATATTCATTGAAGAGAGTTTCCAAAAAAGTTTGATTCTTCATCCAAATCATGTATATTTGCCTCTGATTCGAAATTTATTTCATGGGAACAATCAGAAAAGTAGGCATAATGGGTGCATTGCCTGAAGAGATAAACGATGTCACCAGCCTGATGTTTGACTACAAAGAAGAAACATTAGGCATGCGCACTTATTATTCAGGAAAAATCAATAACATTGATACCATTGTAGTCTTTTCCCGTTGGGGAAAGGTGGCAGCTGCTGCAACAGTAGCTACCTTGATCCTGGAATATGAAATAACAGAACTGATTTTTACAGGTGTAGCCGGAGGTATTCATCCGGATCTGAATAATACCAAATCCCATTCACTATCCTCAGAACAATTTCTGACACAGCGGATGAGAAATCTCATATTGATTTTCCATTATTTATCAGGGATATCTCCAGTAAATATTCGACACAAATAATCAGGAATCTATTATTTACCAAATAAAACCAGAAAAAAAATTATTCTTTATGAAAAAAGCAAGTCTTTTATTATTCCTTTGCTTTACATATATCTGCCAGGCACAGGAACAAACAGAAAATAAATTTCAGATCACAGACAAAGGTAGAGTTATTTTTACTGATACTATTCAGTCCAGTTTAAGCAAAACTGAAATAGCAAGTCAGATTACAGATTCTTTCATTCAACAAATAGTAAGCAATAAAAAGATAATCATAAATGCACAGGATACTGTACAAGGACTCTTTTCTTATCAGGTACTTGACTATCTCGAATTAGAAAAGAAAGCTCTTGCTATCTATGCTGTAATCTGTAAATACAACCTTATCCTGCAATATAAGGATAATCAATGCATTGCTTTAATAAGAAATATGTATTACATCGACCTGGAAAATTTCAGATCAAAAAACTATTCTCCTGAAAAAGATAACATCCCGGGAGAAATAGTATTAGTGGAGAAACAATACAAAACGCTGTTCATGAAAGATGCTTCAGAAAGAATTACACAAAAAACTCAGGAAAGGGTTGATGAAGTATTTCTTTCGTTGAAAAAGGCTCTGGAATAAATTTGTATACTAACCAATCGGTTTATGAATTTACTCAATTTTTATATCACAATATCCTGACGAATCCAGTTGCCGGAAGAAATTTAAATAATTCCTGGATAAACAAGGAGTTATCAGTATCCGGGATTCATTTGTGAAAATATGAATTTCATGAATATAAAACAAAAAAGAGCCACTTTTCAGCGACTCTTTCCAGTTAGTTGCGGAGACAGGACTCGAACCTATGACCTTTGGGTTATGAGCCCAACGAGCTACCACTGCTCCACTCCGCGATATTTCGAGTGCAAAGGTACAGCTTTTTTTTTAAAAACCAAATTTTTTCGAAGTTTTTTTCAATTTATTTGTCTGCATCTCCTTTTTTCCGTACTTTCGCACAATTATTTCAAAAATGTGCATCAATGCCGACGGAAGTACCAAACACCAGAGATATGTTAATAGAGGTGGCTCGACAGCTATTTGCCAAAACGGGTGTCGACCATACAACTATGAATGATATTGCGCAAGCCTCCAGAAAAGGAAGGAGGACTTTATACACATACTTTAAAAACAAGAATGAAGTATATCTTGCTGTTATCGAATCGGAACTCAAAAAAATGTATGATTCGTTGCACACAGTCATTCAAAATGATATGAGGGCTGATAAAAAACTGGTAGCATATATTTATGCACGTTTAGATGCCATTAAAAATGTAGTCTACAGAAATGGGACTTTACGCGGAATTTTCTTCAGAGATATCTGGAAAGTCGAAAATGTAAGGAAAAAATTTGACCTCAGGGATACTGAGGTTATTCAAAAGATATTGGAAGATGGCGTAAAAGATAATGTATTCAATGTTCCCAATCCCGACATTACTGCATCTATTTTGCATCATGCCTTAAAAGGGTTGGAAGTACCTTATATACGTGGAATTATTGGTGAAGGACTGATACGGGAAGAAAATATCATCAGCTTGATATTTAACGGAATCCGGATCAAATCTCCCTCAGCTTTATAAATACCGGATAAATTAATAATGAATCAAATCAATATTATCCTTAATTCTTTAATTGAAAGGAACTAAATTTAATCGTATGAAATTATTAGAAGGAAAAGTAGCAATCATTACAGGTGCTGCACGTGGTATCGGCAAGGCTATTGCCGTTAAATATGCTCAGGAAGGGGCTGCAATTGCATTTACCGATCTGGCTGTAGATGACAATGCCAAAGCTACGGAAGCAGAAATTGCTGCTCTTGGTGTAAAAGTTAAAGCATATGCATCGAATGCTGCTAATTTTGAGGATACCCACAAAGTGGTAGAAGAAATTGTAAAAGATTTCGGACGGGTGGATATTTTGGTTAACAATGCCGGTATCACCAGAGATGGATTGATGATGCGTATGTCTGAACAACAATGGGATATGGTAATCAACGTAAACCTGAAATCCGCATTTAACTTCGTTCATGCCATTACTCCGGTAATGATGAAACAAAAGGCAGGAAGCATCATCAATATGAGTTCTGTTGTGGGTATTTCCGGTAACGCAGGGCAAACAAATTATTCTGCATCCAAAGCAGGAATGATCGGTTTGGCTAAATCTATTGCCAAAGAAGTCGGTTCCCGCGGTATCCGTGCCAATGCTATCGCTCCGGGATTTATCATCACTGAAATGACAGGACAACTGTCGGAAGAAGTAAGAAACCAATGGGCTGCTCAAATTCCGCTGAAACGTGGCGGAACTCCTGAAGATGTAGCAAATGTAGCTGTATTTTTAGGATCAGACCTTTCTTCTTATGTAACAGGACAGGTTATTCCGGTTTGTGGGGGAATGAATATG
>JAVBMQ010000127.1:0-29601 GCA_031552335.1 Bacteroidales bacterium
TTCATAGAAACGGGAACATTTTGTCCGTATTGAGTGTATGTTCCGTCGGATTGGAGTTCATATGTAGCATAGCTGGCAGTTTTGTATAAACCAAAAGAAGAAGCCCCATCATAACCCATTGCTAATTCGGCTTTCAATCCCGGAGTAATAATCTCCAGATCCTGAACGGCTTTGGCTTTGATCTGTAAACCCAAACCTCTGTCCTGACGATAACCTGTATGGGCAATCATCCCCAAAGGATTTTTTTGAAACTGGGAGGTTCCTGCGAGCATGGTATCTGCATATTGTACCGGCATGGCATTGGGCAACAGAGAAGAAAGAGTAGTAAAAATATCAGTGGCAGAGCTGTTTGGCATATTTTTATTTTCTATATTTCCCGCTAGATCCAAAGAAACTGTCAATGTTTTATTAACGGTTGCATCCAGGTTTGATCGTAAGTTGATCCGGTTATAATCGATGTTGGTATCGTAGCCGTTATTCAAGTCAGTATATTTATACAATCCTTTCTGATCCATGTATCCTAACAGGATAAAATAACGAATGGTTTCCGTACCACCCCTGAACATCAGCTTATATTGTTGTTGCAGGGCATTATTTTTCAGAAACTGATCATACCAGTCTACATCCGGGTAAAGTAAAGGGTTTTGTGATCCATTATACATGTCCGGGTTGTATTTATTATCTGATGGTGCCAATAAACCGTCATTTTGCAACGCTTTGTTATAAAGTGTAACATATTCCTTTGATTGCAAAAATTTCGGGAGATTCACCGGTTGTTGGGTACCAGCCTGTGCGATCAGTTCGATTTCCGGTTTACCCACAAATCCACGTTTGGTTGTAAACAGGATGGTTCCATTAGCTCCCCGTTGTCCGTATTGTGCATTGGATGCTCCATCTTTCAAGACAGTTACCGACTCGATTTCATGGATATCTAACTGACTGAATTTTCTTTCCACATCATCTACCAGAATGTATGGAGAGTTCATACTGTTTTCCGTTCCGGTTCCCCGGATATACATATTGTAAGAGGCAAATCCGGGCTCGTCGCCCAAATTACGTAGCACTGATAAGCCCGAAGCTTTTCCTACCAAAGCATTTTCGATAGAAACAAACGGAGTTCTGATAAGATCTTTGCTACTGATAACCGATACAGCGGTGGTTAGTTCCGACTGGGTACAGGTTCCGTAACCAATCTGGTAAAGCGGTTCTGTTATTGTCAGTTGTACTTTTTTTGCTTGTATAGTATCTACATTGATCTGACCTGCCGGTTCCTGCTTGGAATTTTCCTGAGCTACAGAAGAAAATACCAAGGCAGTGCACATAGAAAGAATCATCAGATATCTTTTTATGTTTTGATTATATTTTTTCATGCGCATCACACTATTCATATTTTATATGTCTGCTTGTTTTCAATTAATAGTTTACCATCCCGGATTTTGAACGTATTTCGGATTTTTGTCCAGTTCGCCGGTAGGGATAGGATATAGATTCATTTTAGGTCTGAAAATACGGGTTTCAAAAATGGCTTTGTTATAACTGAAAGATCCGTCTCCATTTTTGGTAATATCCATTCCATAGAAATTCCCATCAAAATACTTTTCACCTTCCATCCAGCGGCGTATATCCCACCAGCGGTGTTCTTCAAATGATAATTCTATGGCACGTTCGTTTTTGATACGGGCTCTCATTTGCTCCTGATTTAATCCTGTAGGGAGGTCCGGCATTCCCGAACGAGACCTGATGGCATTGATGTATGGGTATGCTTTTGCAGGACCTTCGACTTCATTAATCGCTTCCGCATAATTCAGATACACCTCAGCCAAACGGATGTATTGCCAGTTATGGAATGAACTGGAAGAAGAATTATAATTGACAGATTCGGGCAGATATTTCCGGACATAATATCCTGTACGACAATCGGTAGATTTTTGCCGGTGTTTACCTCCGATAAAAGTTTGAACGGTTGTTCCCTGCCATACAGAACCATTATATAGAATTGTTTTATAGAACCGGGGGTCCCTGTGCAAATAAGGATTTGCCGGGTCATATAACGGACTTTCATGATAAGGCTTTCCATCTTCCATTTCAAACAGATCAATGAAATTTTGTGTAGGTAAGACCGCTCCGGCGCCCTGAAATCCTTCTCCGGGAGGAGCCCAGACAGTTATTTCATCAGCACCGAATATTTTAGCACCATCGTTATACCAGAAAATAACCTCATTGTTTTCAGGAGGGCGAACGAAAAACTGTTGTTCGTAATCAGTTACTCCGACTCCTGTATTGTACAATCCGTATACTTTAGCTCCGCTTTCAACAAGATTGATAACATCCAAAGCTGCATTGGCTGCTAATTGCCATTTATCACTGTTGGTAAATTCGTCATTCCACAACGGACTGGCTGCATAAAGCAATACTCTTGCCTTCAAGGCCAGGGCGGCCCCTTTGGTAACCCGGCCGGTTTGATTGTCTTCAACAGTAGTATGTAATAAAGGGATTGCTTTTTCCAGATCGGATAATACAGCATTTACACAATCTTTGTAACTATTTCTGGGGTAATTCAGATCATCATTAGGATTTAATATGATATCATTCAGTATAGGCATTCCTCCATATCTTTTGATAATATCGTGGAAGTAAAATGCCCTTAAAAAATAAACTTCTCCGGTTAATTGTTGTTTTGTATCATTGTTGGGGAAGGGAATCATATCAAGATACAATAAAAATGTATTGGCTTTACGTATTCCATCATAATCTCTGCCAAGTACATTGTCAATGTCATTATAAGAACCTATATTCAGATTGTTGGATGTATGCCATCCGGAACTTGCTTCAGCCTCGTCGGAAGCACAAGCTAACGGGGCCGGCTGGAATGATCCTAATACACAAAACCTTTTACTCAGGTTGGCATAGATGTCAGCCTGGTATTTATAAGCAGTCTCATAATTTCCAAAAACCTTCATTTCATCCAAAGTCACACCGGGAGCCCTGTCTAAGAAGTCATCGCAACCACCGGTCAAAAAAATCAATGCAAGACAGATTGATTCTATCATTCTTTTTTTCATCATTCAAATCCGTTAAAAATTGATATTTAACCCAAAGTTTACAGTTCTCACCGGAGGCATATATGCTCCGCGGGAGTTACGATTATCCGGATCCAGTGTTTTTTCTTTAGACCAGGTAATGAGGTTCAGTCCTGATATATAAATCCGGGCATTGCTGATAAATACATGTCTTACCCACTCTTTGGGAAGCGTGTATCCTACATCCATGTTTTTAAGGCGAATGTAGTTGGCATTAGACAAGGTATAATCGGCTCCGGCTTCATTGTTATAATATTTTCCGTATAATTCGGTATAATCAGCCCGGGCGTCTCCTGTTTCCGGGTTCCAATAGTACCAATGGCGAGGAAACACATTATCATTATTGGAAAAAGCCCACATGGTTTCCCAGTTTTTATCAAAAGATGCATTGGCCGATCCCTGGAATAAACAGGTAACATCAAAATTTTTCCAGGTAAATCCCAGGCTGATTCCATATTGAATTTCAGGAATTGTAGGATACCCTGTATGTACCATGTCAAAACGATCAATGACTCCATCTCCATTGATATCTTTATATTTTAAATCACCGGGATTTACTTCGGTATTACCCTCTATGCCTAATTGGGAAGGACTGTTTTCTATTTCTTCATAGGATTGGAAATACCCGAGGGTGATATATTTCAAGGGAGTATACATAGCAAACCCTTCTGATTTCTGGTAGGGTAATGCTCCTTCCGCATCATTGTATTTGATCACTTCATTCCGGGCAAAACCGAAGGTTCCTTTTACATTGTAAGAGAAGTCTTTATTGATTTTATTGAAATGAGTCAGTTCTATATCTACTCCATAGTTTTTCATTTCTCCAACATTAGCAGGCATCAGTCTGGCTCCGATATAAGCAGGAGTTCTAGGATTAATATCTAATAAAATATCTTTCCGGTGTTCATGGAAATAATCTACAGTCAATCCGAAAAGTCCATTCATAAATTGAGCATCGAAGCCGGCATCGATTTTACGTGCTTTTTCCCAACCAATATTAGGATTCTTGATTTTATCTAAATGAACACCTCCCACAATGTTATCTCCAAACATGTATCCGCCCTGGTATAGATAATTCTGCAAATAAATGAAGCGGGCTTCTTCCATTTGTAGTGTCTCTGTATCAAAATACCATGCGCGATCATTTCCAACCCATCCTAAGGATCCTCTGAGTTTAAAATGAGTGATGATTTTATCTAATCCGGCATTCTCCCAGAATTTTTCCCTGGAAGCTATCCAGCCAAGAGCGAAAGATGGAAATATTCCATATCTTTTTTGGGGAGAGAAATTTTCCGAACCGTTATAGCCAAAGTTGACTTCTGCCAAATATTTTTGTTCGTAATTGTAAACCAAACGGCCGACCAGACCTTGAGTGGCATAAAAAGGATAGGCATCAGTCCCACTTAACAATTGATTAAAGAGAAGCATTGCATTTACGCTATGTATCTTATTGAATGTTTTATCATAAGTGATAGCTCCTTCCCAATAGGCTTTCCGGCTGTTATGAACATCATCCCAATCATACCTGAGGGGTCTTGATGCGGTTTCGAGAGTATATGTGTCTGTGCCGTACATATATTTGTAAGTTGCCGGATTTTCATGGTACATTCTTGTTTGATTGCTATTGTCATCATAAGAAACCTGTCCTCTTATACCTAAACCATCCAACAGCCAGTTCAATTTGTACTCTACATTCAGGGCTGTTTCCATAACAGTTTTTTTATCTTTTGTTGTTCCCGAATCGTATATACGGGCAAAAATGTTATTGGGTGAATATGAACCATCCATATTGTATACCGGATATAGGATTCCGGATTGAGAAAAGGCTGACCGGTATATGTCCCAGGTACTCCAATACATAGATGTAGGGTATTGCCTGTTTTCAATACGTGCTCCCATGTTGAAAGACAATTTTAAATCCTTTGTAAGTTGAAAGTCCAGATTAGACCGGAAATTGTATCTGTTGAAATCCGTAATATCGTCTCCCCGGAAAGGTGAATCCTGATCAAAAAATCCGGTAGAAATAAAATACTGTATAGCATCGGATCCTCCCCTGATATTAACATTATATTGTTGTTGCCAGGAATGAGATTTCATGATTTCATCCATCCAATCCACATCCGGTTCTGTATAAGGAGAAACTTTGGTTCTCCAGTTCATTAATTGAGATGCGGAATAGGGTATTTTAACTCCCTGATGGTCAGAGAGTGTGTTTTTCAAGACAGCTGTCCTGTAACCTTCAATCGGTGTATGCAGACGCATGGGGTAATTAGCGGCAAATTGAGAAGTAAAGGATACCTCTGCTTTTCCGGAATGTCCCCGTTTGGTTGTTACAATAACGACTCCATTAGCTCCTTTTACTCCAAATACAGCAGTTGCTGATGCATCTTTCAAAATATTGATACTTTCTACCTCATTCGGGTCGATCTGAGCAAAACTTTCCCGGATGATTCCGTCGACAAGAATCAAGGGCTTCTGGTTTTCTGCATAAAAAGTAGCAATTCCTCTGATATAAAATTCTGCTTCGTCACGTCCAATCTCACCGGAAGGTTGTACAACCGTCAGACCAGCAGCTTTTCCTGCAAGTGTTTGTGTTAAGTTAGAGGCTGGTACAGAAACAATATCCTGGGATTTTATAGATGAAATAGATCCTACCAAAGTTTCTTTCTTTTGTACGCCATAACCCACTATTACTACTTCATCTAATGACTGAGCATTTTCTTCCATCTGAACAATCACAGATGTTTTTCCTCCAAGCTGCATCTGAAGCGTTTTGAACCCCAAATAACTAAAAACCAATGTCGCTTTGCTATCAGGAGCCGTTAAAGAGAAATTCCCGTCAAAATCAGTTACCGTACCGGTAGAAGTGCCCTGGATCATAACGGTAGCTCCGATAATAGGTTCGCCGGATTTAGCTTCTTTTACGTTTCCTGTTACATTAACCTGTGCTGTTAACGCTAACGGCAGGAGTATTCCTGCAATTAAAAATATTATTTTCTTCATAAGATCATCCGATTACAGGTTAGCTTTTTTGAACACATACCGGTATGTGTGTTGCTCTTTATTTTTCGTATCCAAAGCCATTTTTTGTTCTCCGGTCATACCTGTGGTGTCATCCAGGCCGATCAGGTTGAACATAACGGTTTCTTTTCGTTCAAACAGATATGTTTTGATGCGTAAATCCAAAGTGGAAGCATCTGCTTTCAAAATGGTAAAGCGCACCAGAACCTGTCCGAAAGTGTAGCTGCCATCTGTATTTTTGTTCTGGATTTTATCCATTGTCAGATTCATCCAGTCGCCATCAGAAAAAAGCCAGGTGCCATGATGCAACTTGTTTTCAACGCCATCGAATAATCTGTAAACACCGTTTGCTTCTATCAGAAGACTTGTATTCAGTTCGCCGGCACTCAGATCTTGCGAAACATCGTCGATGTACACTTGTTCCTGTTTCCAATAACCCTGTAATGTTGTTGACAGATCTTTGTCGTCCTCATCACAAGTAGTGAAAAAGAGTGCAAAGCATCCGGCAATAATAAAGTATAAAGATTTTTTCATCATTGATAAAATTAATCATTTGTCTAATCTTAATTTCAGGTTTTCTATTTTAACCGCTACCGGATGAAATTCTTTGATATTGGTATTTATATCTCCGGTAGTATTAAAAGTATAGGATCTCAGTACCAATCGATTGCTTTCAACAGCATCCGCATAATTGGTAACGGGAAGGAGAGACGCAATATTCAGGATCTGATCGGGTTTTTCATAATTCCATGCAGTACGTGAATCCGTATATACCCATTCCCCGCTTTTATAATCAGGGATTGCCAGATAACATACATTCTGGTCTCCGAAATACATCAATTCCGGCAAAGGAATGTGAGATATATCAATATCTTCTCCGTTGATATTCAGGGATGCCAGTTGCCATCCCTGTTTGATATAGTTCTCTTGTTTTGCCTGATCATTGTCATCATCGCTGCACCCTGCAAAGACAGTCAGCAATAGGGTGAATAATAATGTCAGTTTTTTCATTGTCAGTAAATTAAAAATTAAAAAATGAAGAATTAAAAATGGGTAATTGAAATGTTTCATTTGAATCAACATTTACAATTTTTCTTCTGCAAAGGACATACTTATTAGAAAAAAGGCATATAACTCTTGTAACAATTACATGCAATCCTGTAACAATACAGGCATTTTATGTTAAAAGACTTCTTATTTACATCATTTGACGAATGATTTTAACATTACAGCGTTCTTCTCACCTTCATTTGTGATTTTATATGATCCGGCATTGGCAGGTATGACAAATGTTTCTGCATAGTTGAAACGCTGCTTCATGCCATCTTTGGTTTCCACTAAGACAGAGGAACCTTCTACCAGCATCCAGACATGACACTTATTACAGGTATGTATTTCTATTGTATTATCAAAATTGTAGCGAAATACATCATAAAAATGCATAGGATGTGTAGGAAGATGTTCTAATGTGCAATTTTCAGTTTCTTTCATAACAGAAGGTTTGGAAATAAACTCTTCCTGTATCCTTTTTCCCTGACGGGAGAAATCAACATTTTTCATTCCATGATCGATATTGATAGGACGGGGCCTGCCATCCAGATCCAGTCGTACCCAATCATACATTTTGAATGTAAAGATGTAAGGGGCGCTGCTGATTTCAAGTACCAGATTATCTTTCCCCGAAGCATGAATTGTTCCGTTAGGAATCAGAAAGAAATCATGTTTTTTTGCCGGATGTTTTTGTACAAATTTTTCTATATCTATAGCTTGTGCATGATCCTGACTGTGGAGTAATGTTTGATGAAATTCTTCAGGATTAATACCTTCCTGAAATCCCAAATATACAACAGGTTCATTTTTGCAATTCAAAATGTAATAAGTTTCATCCTGAGTGAAAGGCATGCCGAATTCTTTTTGGATATAATCTGTACGGGGGTGACACTGGACAGAGAGATTTCCTCCATCAAAAGTATCCAGAAAATCAAATCGAATCGGGAAATCATACTTGAAACGTTCGGCGCAATCTCCCAATACCTCACGGTAATTATTATACATCAGGAAATCGAAAGAAACTTCCAGTCTATAATTGTCGCTTTCAAACATGATACCATTCTCCAATACCATTAGTTCGAAAGACCAGGCCAGGTTGCGTACATCTTTATTCAGACCCTCAATGTGTTCTTTCATCCAGGTTCCTCCCCAGGCGCCCGGTTCAAACCAGGGACGTACCCTGAAAAAATTGCGACTCATCTTATCTAAACCATTACGCAGATCTTCACCAGACATTATCAGGTAATTATCCGGACGTTGTTCGTCAACAATTAATCGGATATTAGGAAGAACATTACATTTGTGTTCATCCAGTATTCTCCAATCAACGAAATAAAAACGTTTGTACATTTCTCTTCCGTCTCTGAAAGTTTTGATTCCCAGATTATTGGCTTTTTCTGCCCGCATTCTGAATTGCAATTCATTTTTAGGAAGATCCACATAAATCAAAGGAGCATTCCAACCAGCTAAAGCAGCTCCACATCCGATTAAAATATTGATATCCGCATTTGTATCCGGTTTGATCTTTTGCAATTTTTCGGTGTCAAACCAGTCGATAAGTTTTTTATCTGTGATTTTTCCGAAAATAGAATCTTTTTCTCCGAGGGATGGCGCTATCATCCGGTCAATTTCTTCTTCAGATTTCATGGCAGCTTCGGTATGGAACCAACGTACGGTTTTACCGCTACGGGCCAGTATTTCTCCGACTTCCGCAGCCAGTTTTTGCCAGAATACTCCCACATAACCATCAATGACGACAGCCGGATGTTGTATTATCCAGTCAGCTAAGGATTTACTTCCACTCTGTATCTTTCCGTTTCCGACAGGAAATGCCGGGTAGATGTCATAATTGCCAGGTTGGGTTTCTTTTGCTTTTTCAGCAGCTAAAAACTGTTCTGTTTTTCTGTAATTTTCTGTAAGCTGATTGTTCATGTTTATATCGTTTATGTTTAATTTAGCATATCTGGCTGCTCCATACACAGGAGATTGGTCCCATAATTTACATATCTTTATTGCTGTGCCGGAGATATTGTCTGCCTGTAAAGATGATTGTAAGCGAGGAAGAAAAAGTGCTGCAGACCGGGCTATATTTCCTCCGATAATCCAAGAGTCCGGACGGAATTTTTTTAACCAGGGAGCGATAAAATCAGCCAGATTGTCGGCAAATTTTCCCCATATATATAAAGCGTCTGCATTTTCTTCCTTGGCTAAATCGGCTAGTTCCAGTACTCCGGAAAGCTCTTTTCCGGTCTTTTCCTTCCATGCAGAACTGAACCAGCGTGTGGAGAAATAATCATCAGCCATACTTTCTTTAAATGGAATATTGTATAAATAACCATTGGCAGGTATTTCATCTGTTTCCTGTTGTTGTATGATTCCATCGACCAGAAATGTGCTGCCAAAACCAGTTCCTATGGTACTTATTAAAGTTTTTTTGCTGTTCAGGCCTGCTCCGTTATAATATTCTCCGAGAGCAAAAGCAGAGGCATCATTAATGAAAATAATTGGTAGTTTATGTGTGGCCAATATTTTGTCGGATAAAGCTTGTCGTACATTCAATCCGAATAGGGAATCGAACTTTTGTACGCCGGAAATATGAGAGATGCCTTCTTCATAATCAAAAGGACCCGGTATGGCCAGACCAATTCCTTCAATAGTGTCTTTTTCCACCTTTTGAATCAGGTCGGAAATAATCTCCAGCCAACTTTGTATAATCTCAGCGCAGGACCCTCTGGCATTTACCTTTTGTTCAAGGATTGTATCCTGGTAGATTTTTCCGGAAGCAGATTCGATCAGTGCTGCAGAAATATGGCTACCTCCAATGTCTGCTCCAATGTAATAGGTATTCTTCATGATTATTTCAAGTTATTTTTATAATATGTATATATGTATGTACATATTATGTTGGTGCAAAGATAGTGTTATCATTTTTAAATTTCCAAATTTATCAAGACTTTTTTGTAAAAATGTTTATCTTTGTCTACTAATTTATGTCAGTAAAATGAAGATTACATTAGATTATAACAGCCATGTACCATTGTACATACAAATAGAAAATAAACTAAGGGAGTTAATCCAACAGCCGGAGTATAAAAACGGTAAAAAACTTCCCAATGAGATAGATATAGCTCGTCAGTTAGGGGTCTCCCGAAGTACGATGCGCCAGGCAATCAATAAACTGGTATATGAAGGCTTGCTAATCCGGAAAAAAGGAATAGGGACTGTTGCTGCCAATGTTATGGTAACTTCTAAAGCTGGTAATTGGCTCAGCTTCAGTCAGGAGATGAAGGCCATGGGTATAGAGGTGCGAAATTATGAAATGTTTGTGGGATGGGTTCTTCCCTCCAGGGAATTAAGTCAGTTTTTCAATATTTCCGGGGATACTAAAATCCTCAAATTAGAAAGGCTCAGGGGAAATCCCGAAAATCCGTTTGTTTTTTTTATTTCTTATTTTAATCCCCGTATCGGGCTGACCGGAGAAGAAGATTTTACCAGACCCTTATACGAAATACTGGAAAAAGACTATAGTACCATAGTTAAATTGTCCAAAGAAGAAATCAGTGCTCAGTTGGCCGACAAACTTTTGATGGAAAAACTGGATTTGAAAAACGGAGATCCTGTTTTGAAACGCAAACGCTTTGTCTTTGATCCGGGAGGCCGACCGGTAGAATGGAATGTGGGTTATTACCGGGCAGATAGTTTTGTTTATACAATTGAGTCTGAAAGGGAGATTTAGAAAGAATCCTTAATATGTCGTTCGTAATTTCAGTTTTCCTACTGCTGTTTCAAGTGATTCGGAAGGCTCAATAATATTATATGTTCCCCAGAAATTTTCGTCATAATAGTCTATGACGAGATCGCTTAATGATTCTTTTTCTTTGAAGGCTGTTTTCCAGGGGATATTTTCAAATTCATCTTCTGTACTGTCGGTGGCAATTATTTCGCTAACGACAGTGTAATTAGTAGAGAATAACCTTCTCTTCCAGTCACATTTGAATCGGATTTCGTTTCGGACATAATTCAGTCGAAAAGTTCCGCCTTCCTGTTTGTAGCTGACAATGTAGGAAACTTCTTCAGGTTTAAAAATTAATCCTCTTGGCTTTTTGTACAGTATGGCTCTGGTAGCTTTATCCCGGTTACTCATATCCATGGAGAATTCTGCACGGCTGAAAGCCAGATTTTGCTGATCGATGTAAACAATCCCATGATAAAGAGGATAAGATAACATAACAGCCGGAGTGAATTTTACCACATATTGCAACCTGTCGTTGAAAACCACCGGATGAAGCATCTCAAATGTATAATGCACCAGGTCTTTGGGGTTGAAAAGGACATCTTGATCTTTAACGAAATCCATGGCAACCGGCAGCGTAGGACCTCCCATCAATTTGACAACCAATGTGTCGCTTTTTTTCTGACTCATCAGGCTCCTCCCTTTGTGTAATTGTACCCGGTCTCTGATAATACCCTGTTCGTTGTAAGATGTTTTATATATGAATATAATGGCTTCAGAAATGTCTATAAAATTTCTTCTTTTTTTTGCTGTTTCTCTGTAAAAACCGGTAAGTAAAGCTTGTTTGTGGCTATAGTTTGTTTTGGTTTTATTCAATGCTTCCATGATTAGCGCCTGTGGGTCACTCCATGTTTTGACGAATACTTCATCTAATCTTTTAAGGTTGGGGACTAAATAAAAAACCTGGTTAATTTGATCTTTTTTTTGAAATGGTGTGCGTAAGTTGTAATAACCCAGATGGGAGAATTCTATAAATCCGGAGGGTATGGAATCATTAATTTTTATGGAAAAAACACCATCTTCATTAGTTATGCTGCTGATATTTGTACCGGTAATTGCAATATGGACCTGCTCCAGTTTCTTTTTGCTGGATTGGTCTTTTACGATTCCATTGATTGTAAAAAAAGAATCTTCGGCAAAAACCTGCAAAGAAGATATCAATAATGTTTTTGCCAGTAGAAGACAAATAAAACCATATCGATATGTAATTTTCATATGTTTCTGTTAAATAATAACACATATACTTGTAATTTTGTTTTTGAATATCAGTGTTTTTAAATCAAAAGTCATATTTAATCAAAAAATATTTTGTTCAACCCGAACTTTTTTGATATACTGTTTGTTATACTATATTGAGGATGGAAATATTCTCATAGGGTATTATTAACTAAAATATCAAAAGTATGAAAATCAAAGTTTTGTCTGGCTTATCAGCCCTTTTTTTGTCTGCACTGCTATTTGTATCCTGCGGACCGAATGATGAAAAGATCAAGCAAATGGTTTCTGATGAATTAACAGAAACATCTCTCCCGATAGACGTTAGCGTACATAACGGAAATGTTTCTCTTTCCGGTACTGTTGAAACGGATGAACAAAAAGCAAAAGCAGAAGAAGTGGTTAAACCCATTCAAGGGGTGAAGACTGTAATTAATAATATCACAGTTACTCCTCCGCCACCGGTAGTTACTCCTGATGATGCATTGAAAAATTTTGCAGATGAGCTTTTAGCTGAGGCTGGTTTTTCAACAGTGACAACGTCTGTGGCAGACAGTGTTATCACTCTTACAGGTGATGTAAAAAAAGCAGATGTAAAAAAAATAGTACAGGTAGCCAATAATACATCGCCCAAAAAGGTGGTTAATAACCTGAAAGCGAAATAAAACAATAAACTTATAGAAAACAGCACATGCCTGAAAAGTCGTCCGGAAGGGATTGACTTTTCAGGCTTTTTTGTATACCTTTGTACGAAAATATCCAAAAAAACATGGAATATTCTAAAGTTACTTTATCTAAAGATCAGACTTATGTCTTAAAATTCCAAATTTTAGGTACTGGTTGTACATATCTGTTATTATTATTATTTTTTTCTATTGGCTTTGTATCATGTAAAGATGATGGTATTATAGAAAAAGGAGAAATAGTAATCCCGGAAACAGAAGAAGAACTAAAACTAAAAGAAGTCAACTCCTGGATTGAAAAAGTGATGCGTAAGGAATATCTTTGGAATGACGAAATCCCGGATGCAAAAGAATTGGATTTTATCTCTGATGATCACCAGGACTTTTTTATAACATTGTTATCTCAGAATGATGGCAAGCATGTCAACGGTTCAGACTATTTTTATTCATACATTGAAGAAAGAAAAGAAAACCTGAGGGCTCTGGGTGAAGGTGAAGATGCCTATGGTTTCAACTATTTATTGTATCGTTATGATCAAACGTCCTATTATGCCAGGGTACTTTATGTCCTACCCGACAGCCCGGCTTCTGAGATCGGATTGAAACGCGGAGATTGGATATCCCGGATAAATAATAAACCGATAACTGTCGAGAATTACCAGGAATTATTGAATGGAGGAGGCGCTTCATTCCAGATTATAGGGTATGACGGATTGTCCGGCGGTATGAAAAATCTGAAAGTGATATATATGACCCCTTCCCGTTTGATAGAAGAAAATCCTGTTTATGCAGATACTGTGTTAATGTCCAGAACCGGAGGGAAACGAATCGCTTATCTTGTATATAATCAATTTGCAACAGGTCCCGGAGGCCCTGAAGATCATAAATATGATAATTATTTGAAGGAAGTGTTTGCTAAATTTAAGAAACAGGATGTTCATGAAATGGTGCTGGATCTCAGATATAATGGAGGAGGATATCTTTCATGTGCCCAGTTGCTTGCTTCTATGATAGCTCCGGCATCCTGTGCCGGAAAAGAGTTTTGCTCTCTGGAAAGTAATAAAACTTTGAAAGAGTATTTCAGTGTGCCGTTTTTGTCCGGCTTGGATAATGAAAATCTTAATTTGAACCGTCTTTTTGTTCTAACCAGTGAATTTTCGGCATCTGCCTCTGAATTAATTGTCAACGGACTCAGACCTTACATGGATGTAGTTCTGGTTGGAGAAAAAACTGAAGGGAAGAATGTCGGTTCGAAAGAGTATCGGGATGATAAATATGACTGGGTACTTCATCCCATTACTTCTAAATTATACAATGCAAACCATGAGTCTGATTATGAAAACGGATTCTCTCCAGATTACCAGATAGATGAATTAAGGCAATTCGGAACGCTTGTAGCTTTGGGAAATCCGGAGGAGATGGTGTTGAAAGCAGCCATTAATGCACTTCTTAATGAAGATCACCAGGCTTTGCGTTCTTCGGATCATACTCCGATGGTTGGTTTGGAGGTGATGGGGTCTTCTTTGGATAGGAAGAAGATGCCTGGGGTGATGTTGAATGAGATTGGAAGTTCAAGGTAAGTGGTACATAACTATATATGTTATTGTAGTATCCAAGTAAATATTTATAAGATATAGAATGAATATTTGTAAGAAACAAAAAATAATCGTAAACTTGCACTACTTATAATTGAGAATCATTACAGAAGGTTTTAAAACCATAAAAATGAAAAAGTGGACGTTGAAAAATTGTATTGGCTTTTTTAGTTATCAATTGAGGTTGTATCAATTTTCTCCTTCAAAATATTCAGGTGAGTTTTTTGTCGATTCTGAAGAAGATTACCAGAAAAAGAATCAACTGAACATAAAAAAGAAAGTTGAGAAAGTGTTGTATTGCTTTTGGACAGGCAATAATCCATTAACCCCCAATCGTGAAAATTCCCTGAAAAATTTGATTCATAACAGCGGAGTGGAAGTGAAATTGGTTACCCCTGAAAATTTGCCGGATTACATCTTGAAAGAATATCCTTTACATCAGGCATATAATTATTTATCGATGGTTCATAGGTCCGATTATCTACGGTGCTATTTTATGCATCATTATGGTGGAGGATATTGTGATATCAAAGCACTTGGCAGATCCATTAGCTTTTTGTATGATGAGCTGTCGGATCGGGATGATAAGTGGCTGACTGGATATCGAGAACTTGCCGAAAAAGATGTTGCCCCGCTTGCGGGTTTGATAGGTAGTGATTTAAGGAAACATTACCGATATGTAGTGGGAAATGGTGCATATATTTGCAAACCCGATACTCCGTTTACACAGGAGTGGTATGCAGAACTTCACCAGAGATTAGATCAGTATTATCCTGTGTTAAAAGAAAACCCGGGCAACATTTGGGGGAATAATCCTGGTTATCCAATTCCGTGGACAAATATTTTGGGAGATATTTTTCATCCTTTATGCCTTAAATACCATTCACATTTACTGAGGAATGATGCTATTAAGCCATCTGTTACCAATTATCGCTAATCAGAAGGGGTGAAACTTTTTTAATAAGAATAATAAATACATGACATCTTTGACAAATAGAGAACAGGAAATACAGCAAAAAATACAGGTTTCAGTAATTGTTCCCTGTTACAACATGGCTTCCTGTTTGTCCGAAACCCTTCAATCTGTATCAGATCAGAAATTTCCGTTCTGGGAATGTATTGTCATAGATGATGGTTCGTCCGATCATACGGAAGAGCTTGTCAAGGCCTTTTGCGAGAAAGATTTCCGTTTTAAATATATTTATAAAACCAATAGAGGTGTAGCCGACACCCGGAATATGGGAGTCCGGAATGCACATGGAAAGTATATACTTCCTTTGGATGGCGATGATAAAATATCAGAAGATTATATAGAAAAAGCAATTAATGTTTTTGAAAAGAATCCGGAGGTAACACTAGTATACTGCCATGCGGAAAAATTCGGAGATGAAACCGGAGAATGGGAATTAGACGATTATTCATTCGAAAAAATTCTCTATTCAAATATGATTTTTTGTACGGCCATGTACAAAAAGGAAGATTATTTGAAAACGCCGGGATATAATCCGAATATGATTTATGGCTGGGAAGATTGGGATTTTTTGTTGAGCTTATTGAATAAAAATTCTATTGTTGTTAGATTGGATGAAGTCTGTTTTTATTACCGCATCAGGAAACAGTCGAGAGACAGGAGCATAAACCGGGAACAATTAAGTTTTCTTTCGAAACAATTATTCTTGAATCATCCGGATAAGTATATTGAATTTTTAAATCCGGTAGAAGAGCGGAATGACTTTTTAGCTCTAGAGAAAGGTGTTGTCAGGGAAAGAAAAAAGAGGAAAAAATACAAAAAGCTTTTTTGTGTGATGTTCGTTTTGAATATCCTTTTGTTGTTAGGATTAATACTTCTATATATTCAAAAATGAAAAAAATATTATATACACGACATGCTTTTCATCGGAAAACAAAATCGAATGATTTTTTGATAGAAATGCTGCAGACAAAATATCATGTTGAGATATTTGATTTAGATTTAGATTTCGATCCGGAGAATGTATTTTCATCTTTGAAAGGCAAACATTACGATATTTTGCTCTGTTTCCAGATATTTATCCCGTTAAAATATCTGGATGAATATATTTCTTTTGATAAAGGAGTTGTGTTTCCAATGTACGACGCTATTCCTTTATTGAAAGATCCTATTTGGTATGAGTACAAAAACTTCAATTTCATTTGTTTTTCGAGTACATTACACAACCGGTTGAATGAGATGGGTTTGTCTTCATATTATATTCAATATTTTCCGAAGCCGGTAGAGCATTTTTCATGGGGAGATGAACGGTCTGTTTTTTTCTGGAACCGGAGGTCTGTTATCAATTGCAAAACAGTAGATAAGCTGTTATCTAAGAGGGATATTTCGCATATCCATATCCACAAATCGTTAGATCCACAGGAGAAATTTGTAAAGCCGCCGAAAACGATGAAGAATATTTCTTATTCAACGTGGTATGAAAATAAGAATGATTTACTGAAAGATATAGAAAAATCGGCTATATACATAGCTCCGAGGGAAGAAGAGGGAATCGGTATGAGTTTTCTGGATGCAATGGCCATGGGAAGGTGTATTATTGCACCTGATAATCCTACCATGAATGAATATATAAGTCATGGGAAAACCGGTATTTTATATCATTTAGAGCAAGTAGTCCCATTGGAAGTCAACAATATCCGCCAGATGCAGGAAGAAGCTTTCCGGTATATCCGGGATGGTTTTCAAAGCTGGGAAAAGAATAAATTTGATATCCTGCATTGGATAGAAATCGAGCCTGTGGTAGATGAGTCTCTTCTTCAGTTGGTTCCCTGGAATGAAAGACCGATAAAGAAAAAGTACAAATTTTTGGGAATTCCCGTGTGGAAAACCAAGTTATGGAAAAAGAAACAACAAAAAATATTTTACCTTTTTGGATTTATACCTGTTTTTCAAAAAAATAATGTACAGAATGAAGAATAATCAATGCGTGGTTGTTTTCCCCGTTTACACTTCCTTAAAAGCATTGGAATTGTACTCTCTTGAGGAATCTTGCAGGCAAACGAAAAGCTTTGATCAGGTTTTTATTGCCCCTCGTTCGTTCCGTATAGATGAAACATTCGGAACTTTAAGTAATTTAGATATTGTGCGTTTTGATGATGCTTATTTTACCGATCGTGAAAGTTACAACCGTTTGATGCTGTCGTTGGAATTTTATGAAGCATTCTCAGCATATGATTATATATTGATTTGTCAAACCGATGCATATCTTTTTAAGGATGAATTAGGCTTTTGGTGCGATAAAAGTTACGACTATATAGGTGCTCCCTGGTATCGTCCTGATAAACTACACAACCGAAAGTTCAGGATGTTTATGGGAAGATACTTCCCGTTTATGTATAAACCTAAGCGGGCGTTCAGTTTTGTGAGGGATAATAATGTGGGCAATGGTGGTCTTTCTCTCCGAAAAGTTTCTACGTTTATTGAAACTCTGAAGATGGCTCCAGAGTCTCTTCTTTCCCAATATAGAAATCTGTCGGGAGAGTATTATAATGAAGATATTTTCTGGAGTATAAAAGCTCCCATAATCAATAAAAAGTTTAGAAAACCTTTGTGGAAAGAAGCTTTACACTTCGCTGTAGAGTCTTTTCCGGAGGAGGCATATATGGAGATGAAACAAAAATTGCCTTTTGGCTGTCATGCTTTTAATCTGTACAGTCCTGATTTTTGGAAGCAGTTTATACATATGTAATAAAAGAGTAGGATTATGAATACATTTTTTAGGAAACTACTGAAAAAGCAAAAAATAAAAGGAAAGAATAATGCAATTTTACAGGATGGCTCTTTGCATAATGTTCAATATAATGTTCGGGGAAATAACAATCTGATTGAAATTAAAAAAGGAGCAACTTTGTCGAATATGATGATTTATATGCGTGGAGACAACCACAAACTTGTAATAGGAGAGAATTGTGCTTTTAAAGGGGGTAGTGTTTGGTTTGAGGATAATAATTGTCATATTGAAATTGGGAAGGATACAACAATTGAGTCAGCCCATTTAGCGGCAACAGAGCCTGGACGAAAGATCTTAATCGGAGACGATTGTATGTTTTCCTATTCAATAGAGTTCAGGACTGGCGATTCTCATAGTATAATTGATAATGAAACGAAAGAGCGTATCAATTGTGCTCAGGATATAATTGTAGAGGATCATGTTTGGATAGGAGCTCATTCAATAGTTTTAAAGGGTGTATCTATAGGTGGGGATTCTGTGATCGGAATTAAATCATTGGTAACTAAAAATGTTCCCCCTAATTCAATTGCAGCCGGAATTCCTGCTAAAGTAATAAAGAATGGCATCAACTGGGATAGAAAAAGGCTTTATGAAGCATTTGAGGTTTAAGCTTGTTTAATTATTGAAATCATTATGGATCTAAACAAAGTTTCCATTATTTGTGTCACTTGGAATGCAGAAATGTATCTGGATCGGTGTCTCCAAAGTATCGCAGAACAAACTTACTCTAATATTGAACTTATTATTCAGGATGGGGGAAGTATAGATGCTACCCTGGATATCATCAAAAAATGGGGTGATTTGGTGACTTATTGGGAGAGTGTTCCGGATGAAGGTATCTATGATGCCATGAACAAAGCGCTGGAACATATTACCGGAGAATGGGTCTACTTTATAGGTGCAGATGATTATTTATATCCGGAATTTTCAGATATGCTTATGAATGATCTGAAGAAAAAAAATACAGTTTACTATGCCAATGTCTGGAATAATAACAAAAGACATGATGGTAAATATTCTGCATACAAGCTTTGTCATGCCACAATAAACCACCAGGCAATGATATATCCGGCTTCCGTGTTCAAAAAGTACCGGTTTGATACCAAGTATAAGATTTGTGCAGACCATTTATTGAATATGAATGTTTTTAATGATAAACTTTATAGTTTTGTATTTACCGACAGATTGATTGCTTTTTTCAGCAGAGAAGGAGTTTCTTCTTCGGGCGAGGAAGATCTTTTATTCAGGAAAGATCATAGAAAATTTGTGAAGCAATATTTCAGCATTTGGGTTTACTTTCGTTTCCTCAATAAGATCTCCAAAAAACATCGCAGACAAAGATACAATGTATAAGGTTGTGCTTTGAATAAAAATAATTACTTTTGTTCCTTTAGACCAAAGAATATGAGATTGAGTATCATCATTCCCTGCTACAATCTGGAAGATTATATTGAACGTTGTGTAAACTCTGTTCTCAATCAGGATATACCCAAAGAAGAATATGAAATTATCCTGGTGGATGATGGTTCTACTGATAATACTCCCTCAATATTGTCCGGATTAGAAGCTGAATATCCTAATATCAGGGTGCTTACTCAAAATAATCAGGGAGTGAGTGCCGCAAGAAACAAGGCAATAGAAATTGCCCGTGGACGGTATATCTGGTTTGTGGATGGAGATGACTGGATTACTCCGCAATCATTGAAATCCTTGTTGAGCCTTGCTGAGTCTAGGGATGCAGATATTCTTCGTTTTGATTATGTTCATTTGTCTGAATACGAAGAGCCGGCTCCTTTGATAGAGCAGGGGAAAAAAGAACTTCTGGCTTATTCCATTCCGGATTTTTTCAGGATAAAAATCAAAAGAAAATTTTTTCTTTTCTGTCAATTGCTGAAAAGGGAGATTCTGATGGTAAATAATATTCGTTTCCAGTCTCTCCGAATGTGCGAAGATGTTCCTTTCCTGGCTGAATATGTAACACATACCAAAAAGATTGTCGCTGTAAAATGGGATATATATTACTATTTTAACCGCGAAAATTCAGCTGTAAATACCATTCAACCAGGGCGTTCACGGGATACTTTTCTGGCCTATGAACAATTGCGGGATATTGTCTTTCCATATATGTATGACAAGCGTTTTGCCCGTTATATGAAGAGGCTGGTCATGAGTCGCATCATGAATGAGTTTGATATGTATTTGCGGAATGGAACATCCGAAGAGCAGAATATATTGCTTGAAACATACAAAAAAAGCCGGTTGGAAGACTTTTCAATAATATACACACATATCAGTTTTAGAAAGATTCTTTATGCAATGGTGTTGAAACTGCATCCGGATATGTTTTTTCAGATAAGAGGAAAGAACCGAAAGAATAAAAGGGACAGACTTAAAAATCAATAATTTTTTTCCAGAATTTGATTGTTTTTTTCTTATACCAGCCGTGGCAACCGAAAGGTAACTGATAACCATTGTGTTTATAGCATAAATCAGGATACTTGTCAAAAGAAAACTTCAAAGCTTCTTCTGCTGAAGGATAACGGAAGTTTTTAGGTTCAGAAGACCAAAATATATCTTCATTAAAGGTTGCAGAACGTTCTTCCCGTGATACATAAAAGTCGATCCTGTCTTTCAAATCCAGAGTGGCATTGTAGTGGCTTTTTACATTTCTGAGAGAGAGGCCTCCATTGCCCACTTCTTTCAAATCTCTTGAAGAAAGCGTCTCTTGCACCATTTCAACATATTTTTTTTGCTGCTCAAAAGCTTCTTTCCCTTTTTCCAATCTTTGCCTGACTTCTTTGAGCCACATTTTTGTCCTTTTCCATTGGCGAAAGAAAGCATACTGATAGATTGGTTTTTGTAACCAGGGACCTCCTATATAATCATATCCTTTTGAACACCATTCCTGTAGTTCATTGGAGAAAACATAAGCATCTAATTGATAAATAAGAATATAATCAAATGAAAGAAATCGAGAGTAAAAATCAGTCTGCAAAAGTAAATGATTATATCCGATAATATTTTTAAAATATTTATCATCAAAGGATTCTGTCTCAATCCGTGGGTATTGTTTCTGTATTGCAGTTAAATCTAAAGATTGCGGTTTCACGAAGACAAAAGGGTAATCGGACAAAACAGAACAAGCCTGATTCAGAGAGATAGCTTCCAGCTCCGACAGAACCGGTTTGTAAATAGGTATGACGATTTTGACTTCCATTAGGTTTATTCTAAAATAGAATTTGTTTTCACCAATTTTTTTGAAGAGTCAAAGATATACATTTTTAATGTATATATAGTGGATAATTTTACTTATTTTTGTGTCAAATATAGAAAAAGATAAGTTTTGTATGTCGAAAAATCTTATTGTCCGTTATTCTCAAATCGGAGATGTCCTGATTTTGGTCCCTGTTATTTTTTCTTTAGCGAAGCGATATCCGGATGAAGATTTTACAGTACTGACAAATGCCAAATTTGAGGGAATTTTTAAACAAATGCCTTCCAATGTTCACCTGCTTCCAATGATTTACCGGAAGAAGAAGGTGCTTTTGAGAGGATTGATTTATCTTTATGACCGCTATTTTTTATTGTTGAAAATATTCTTTTCCAACAAATATGACAAAGTTGCTTTGTTGCAGGAAGGTACATTTGAGGATCAATTGTATACATTGCTTTCTTTGAAAAAGAGTAAGATTGCCCGAATGAATCTTAAAGCTTTCCTTTCTCCTGAAAAGTTGATACGCAGGGAGTATTTTAAAACGCCTTCTCTGACGGATTTATATATAAAAACACTGGAAGAATTGGGATATGAACAGTTAAAAAATGAGTTTGATCTTTCTTTTTATAAAAACGAAGACAGACAAAATGAATTGTTGAAAAATAACCATATTCCAACCGATCGGATTTTAATCGGTATTGCTCCCTTTTCCCGGATTCCTGCCAAAATGTACCCTTTGGAGAAAATGGAAGCAGTCATTGCTCATTTTCAATCCCGCAAGGATGTACAATTGTTGATTTTTGGGGGAGGAGACGATGAAAAAGCCAAAGCGGATGCCTGGACGCAAAAATATCCGGATGTAATTTCTTTGATAGGAAAATTATCATTTGATGATGAATTAATTGTCATAGCTTCTTGTCGCATGATGATTTCTATGGATTCGGCTAATTTACATATGTCGGCATTGGTTGGAACTCCGGCTGTTTCGATCTGGGGACCTTCCCATCCCGGACTGGGTTATTATCCGCAGAATGAACCGCGGGAGTATGCCATTCAACAGGAACTGGATTGCAGGCCTTGTTCTTTCTGGGGATAAAAGCCTTGTACCAATGCTAAACTATATAAATGCATGTATATGGAGCCGGAATTGATTGTCGGAAAGGTGGAAAGTTTATTGAATGAAAAATAAAAACGGCAGATAAAAAATGAAGGAAAAGACTTATCCCAAAGTATCAATGATTGTTTCGACATATAACAGGCCGGATGTATTGGATCTTTGTTTGCAGAGTATCGCAAAGCAAACGATCTTACCGGACGAAGTGGTGATCGGAGATGATGGTTCCAAAGAAGAGACCCGCCTTTTGATTGAATCTTTTCAGAAAGATTTTCCGGTGCCACTTATTCATGTGTGGCAGGAAGATGAGGGATTTCGTCTGGCGATGAGTCGTAATAGAGCGGTTGCAGCTTCTGCATATGAATATATCATTGAGATTGACGGAGATTTGATTCTACATCCGAAATATGTGGAAGATCATCTCTATTTTGCCCGGAAAGGATTTTTTTTGAAAGGAGGAAGGTCTAATTTGTCGGAAAAATTAACTGATTATCTTTGTCGGACACGTCGTTTGAAACGGATCGGTTTCTTTACCTCCGGGGTCGGAAGAAGGGTGAATACATTACATCTTTTGTGTTTAAGTAAATATTTATCTACCCGTTATAAAAAGAACAGGGTATTAGGATTAGGATGTAATATGTCTTTCTGGAAAGAAGATTATATCAGAATCAATGGCTATGATGAATTTTTTGAAGGCTGGGGTGGTGAAGATTATGATTTTGCCAGCCGGATGCAAAACAGTGGTGTTGAAAGGCTGTATCTGAAATTTTCAGGAATTGTTTATCATTTGTGGCACAATGACTTATATATGCAAAATAAATCCAAGAATTTTGACTATTACTATGAGAAAAAGGATCAGAAGTCTGTTCGCTGTGAAAAAGGGGTAGATCAATATCTTAAAAACCAATGATTGGTTGCCAGAACTTTTTCATTTTCCGTTTATACCAGGAGTGACATCCGAATGGAAGTTGCTTTTCGGTTAACTTATAAGATAACTTGGGGTATTTGTCAAATGCAAAATGCAATGCCTCTAAGGTGTCAGGATAAGAGAATCCTCTGGCTTCTGTAGCCCAGAAAACATCCTCATTATAAAAATGTGATCGTTTTTGTGAAAGATAGAATTCAATCTGCTCTTTTTGGTTGATGCATGTTGCGTAATGGCTTTTTACTTTCCTGAGGGAAAGTCCGCCGTTTCCTATTTTATTCCAAAAGGACTGTTTGTTTGGCCTTCCTGTCTTTTTGCTCAATATAAAAGAGAGATGCATGAATTGTTTGATTACAGGCAATCGATAGACCGGTTTTTGCAGCCAGGGAGCTCCGATGTAATCATAGCCTTTTGAACACCACATGGCTAATTCATCTTTAAAAACATAGGCATCTAATTGATAAATCAAAATATATTCATAATCAGAAAAACGGGCATAGAAGTCGGAAGAAAGCATTAATTGATTATATCCGGAAATCCCTTTGAAATATTCATCTTCAAAAGATTCGATAGTTACCTGTGGATATCCTTTCAGAATCTGTGAGAGATCCAGACTCTCGGGTTTGATAATGCAGATGGGGTAATTGGATAGAATCTGATATGCCTGTTGAAGGGAACGATGTTCCAGTTCTGATATCTCAGTTTTATATATGGGAATAATGATTTTTACTTGCATTACCGGATCATTTTATGAGTTCCTGTTTTCATCTTGATAGTATGCCAAAGCCCCTTTGTGTCTTTTGGTAAATTTTTTCCAGAAGATCGCATGATAATGAAGCGTGAGTTTTATGCATGTTTCTTCATCATATCCCCTGGATTTAGCATATTCCCTGGCAATGAAAGTGATCATCTCTTCATTTCCCCACAGGCGGCACAGGTTTTTGCATCCTTTCTTCATATTGACAGTACCGAATGCCATCCGGTTGATATCAATCAAAAAAAAGGTGTATGTATCCTGTTTTTTGATATATAAAATATTTCCGGGAGAAAAATCTTTGTGGATTACTTCCTGTTCGTGTATGTAAGCAGCAAAACGGGCAAAAGAACGGAGCAGCGTTTCTCTTCCGGATAAACTTCCATAGCGGAATTCCCGCATCATGCCGGAGTTTGGCAGATTGATACACAGATAGTAAGAATCGTATAACAAACCGGATTTTTTGTTTTCAATATAAGCAATGGGTTCCGGAGTGGAGATGTCTTTTTCCAGTAACTTTAATCCGTATTCATACGAGCGTCTGGCTTTGGAAGACCGCAACAATCCGTATATAATCCGATTGAAGAAGGCAGGTATGTGGAATGACTTCACACAGATGGAGATTCCTTCTGTTTCATAAGTCTTAATGGTATTTCTTGCCTGATAAATAATCGTCCCCTCATTCCGGAATCGATTGGGAATCTCACTTATAAATGATTCTAAGTGTTTGTATTTCGGATGAATGATCATTTTATTCATTGGATGATAGCACTTTTTCTATTTGGCGGACAATTTGTTCCGGTGTGATATTTTCCAGGCAGGCATAATCTTTCCTGAAGCAGGGCTTATCTCCGAAAACAGAGCAGGGGCGACAAGTCAGGTTGTTTATTTGAACAGCGTTTGCGGGATCTTGTTTGTAACCTGAAAATCCGGCATAAGGATGTGTGGCTCCCCAAACGGAGACTACGGGAGTACCTACTAATGAGGCCAGATGCATATTTCCTGAGTCCATAGTATACATGACATCAATGTAACTCATCAATAAAAGCTCGGAAGAAAAAGAGAAATGTCCGGCTACCGAAAGGACATTGATATATTGCCTGGACCAAGCTTCGAGATGTTCTTCTTCATCTTTTCCTCCAAACAGAAAGATGCGGGTTTGAGGCCTTGACGATAGTATTTTTAGTACTTCTTCTGTTTTTTCCAAAGGATAGAGTTTACCTTTGTGTTTAGCAAATGGTGCGATACCAATCCAGGTTCCTTCTTTTGGGCCGACAAATGGATCTATCAGGGAATAATCTTTACCCCCATATTCAAAAACAGACTGGAAATCTATCGGAAAGTTGTAACCGGCATCAGAGAAGACATCGTGGTATCTTTCTATCGACGTTTTCAGAGGCAGGAATATTTTATCGTATCTTCTTGTCAGCGCTCTTTTTTCTTTTCTGCCTTTATGGATGGATTTGACTTTTTTGCCTGTCAACCGGAAGTAACGCCGTATTTGTTGTGAACGAAGCACATCGTGCACATCAATAACTTTGTCAGGTTGTTTGCCTGATAGTTGACGGATCAATTTCAAAAGTCCTTTGAAGCCACTGTGTTCACCTTTTGTATAAACCGGAATAACTTCCACATTTTTGGGCCGGTGTTCGAAAATGGGCATCAGCGGACTTTTGGTTAATAACAAAAAATCATCTTCCGGATAATATTTAGCCGCAGAATAAAGCACCGGAACGAGCATAGCCACATCGCCCAGGGCTGATAAACGGATGATGAGTACCCGGGCCATGAAGGTTTACTTTTTTTCGTATAATACCGGATTCAAAGATGGATCGTTATACATTTTCATTTGTTTGTACACTTTCATGTATTTACGTCCGGACTGGATGTCATCGATTAACTGATTGATGGCAGTTGATAAATCAATGCGTTGTTCCAATAAAATCTGCAATTTTTTATTGCAAGCTTCCCGATGTGCTTCATCAATGTCTTTTCTGTCGACTTCCCATTGCATATGGTAAATTTTCAGGGCGAGGATAGAAAGACGATCGATAGCCCATGCAGGACTTTCCGTATTGATTGTTGCATCCTGTGCAGCTTTTATATCTTTATATTGATCTAAGAAATAACTGTCGATTAATTCAACCAAATCTGTCCTGTCCTGATTGGACTTGTCAATTCTTCGTTTGATTTTCAAAGCTTCTACAGGATTGATATCCGGGTCACGGATAATATCCTCTAAATGCCATTGCACAGTATCAATCCAGTTTTTCAGGTAAAGATAATACTCTATAGACTTTATGGTATAAGGGTTGTTGACAGGAGCATCAACATTATCTGTTTTGTGGTAGTCATTGATTGCCTGTTCGAAAATAGGCAGGGAGATCTCAGTAAATTTCATCAGATAATCTATGTTTTGAAGTTTGAAAGGCAAAGTTACTGTATTTTGTTGGAATAAAAAAACAGGATGTTTTTTATCAGTAGTATATCCACAGCAAAACAGGCTTTTTTACTTCTTTCAGCAGGGCATCCAGGCTAGTCATGGTTTTATTGGCAACAACCGGACATCCGAGACTCCATCCCAAAGGTAGATGGAAAGGGTAAATTTCATTTTCCGGGACTGGGGTGTGTGCATGTAAAACTACAATTCTTTTGAAAGCATTATTATTGCTTGACTCTAATCCATGCATTTTATAATGCACGTTGATACCCCAGTTGCTGTATGCCCGGGCTCCGATTTTGTATTTTCCCAAAGAGGTACAGTTGCTTCCTGATGTGTTGCTGAAGACTGGTTGTGCTCCGGTACTTTTACCTCCTACACCATGGCAGCATAGGCCGGATAGGGTGACTGCTTTTTTGTCGAAATCCCATACAAATAAGCGGTTCTTTCCCGAATGGATTTTCATATCTATCAGGATGCAGAAATCAGTGTTGAATCCTTTTTGTTTGCAAAAAACAGCGGCAGAGTCGGCCTTGGCCTGTAATTTGTTTGCTTCTTCCTGGTCGTTTGCCTTGGATTGGCAGGAGTAAGAGAAAAGGATAAATATGAAAATTAAAATTTTGTTTGACATACTATCTGAAAATAGGGTTATGTATGCAAAAATAAGTATTAATCCGGGAAAACAATGCTAAATTACACGAATTAACAGGAATTCAGAGAAAAAGATAAAATCGGGAAGAACTTGTATTTTCTTTGAAAAGAAACTACCTTTGTATTTGAGTATCATATATTGGAATGTTATGGAAACAATAGTAATAACACCGCGGAGTCATGATTCGGTTGCAGTATTGGCTGAATTGTTGAGCCGGCTTAAAGATGTGAAGAAAGTGGAAATCGTGAGTCTGCCAAAAACAAAATCCAAAACAAAGAAAAGTCGATTGTATAAAGAAGTAGATAAGGGCTTGAAAGAGGTAAAAAATATTTTAGAGGGAAAGCAGACTTGTATGACTTTACAAGATTTAATAGATGAATTGTAACTGCTCAAATTTTATGATCCTTCAGGTACAAAATATTTCTAAAAAATACGGCAAACAACAAGCAGTGGATGCTATTAGTTTCTCCGTTGAAAAAGGAGAGATTGTAGGATTTCTCGGACCCAATGGCGCCGGAAAGTCAACAACAATGAGAATGCTTACAGGTTGCATCTCTGCTGATAAAGGAGACGTCTTGATCTCCGGTTTTTCTATTTCAAAGCAAGCCTTAAAAGCTAAAAGCAACCTTGGCTATTTGCCGGAACATAACCCTTTGTATGAGGAAATGTATGTAAAGGAATATTTAGAATATGTAGCCGGAATGTATGATTTGCCGGCAAAAGATATAAAAATACAGGTAGATGCAATTGTTAATGAAGTGGGATTGCAACCCGAAAGTCATAAGAAAATAGCACATTTGTCTAAGGGTTACCGGCAACGGGTAGGATTGGCTCAGGCTTTTGTGCATGATCCGCAGTTATTGGTGCTTGATGAACCAATTACCGGTTTGGATCCTAATCAGATAGAAGAAATTGAATCATTTCTAAGGAATAAAAGCAGGGAAAAAGCAATTCTCTTTTCTTCCCATACATTGTCTGAAGTAGCATCTGTTTGTACTCGCATAATTATTATTCATAAAGGGAAAATCGTTTTAGATGAACCAATAAATAATATAGAAAATTTAGACTCAACATTTAAGGAATTAACAAAAAGATGAAATTAATTGCAGATGATAAAATTCCTTTCCTGAAAGGAATTCCCGAACAATTTGCCGAAGTGGAGTATCTACCGCTGAAGGACTTTACTCATGATCGGATCAAAGATGCAGATGTACTGATGATACGTACACCAAACAAATGTACAAGGCAGTTGCTGGAAAATACACGAGTGAAATTCATCGCAAGTACAACTATCGGATTTGATCATATTGATATTGATTATTGCAGGGAAGCTGGCATTCAATGGACAAATTCTCCGGGTTGTAATGCCGTTTCCGTTGGTCAGTATATGTTGGCCATGTTGGTTGAATTGTCCCGTAAAAAGAACTTTTCCCTGCATGAAAAAACATTAGGAATTGTAGGGGTCGGAAATGTCGGCAAACAAGTGGAGCGGATGTATCAGGCATATGGATTGCACTATTTGAAATGTGATCCTCCCAGACAACAAGCAGAACAATCAAATGATTTTGTGAGTTTAACTGAAATCGCCTCTCAATGTGATATTATTTCTTTTCATGTGCCGTTGACTTTTTCGGGCGAATATCCCACTTATCATATGGCAGGTGAAGCTTTTTTTGAGTCTCTTCAGCGAAAACCTTATATTATTAATGTGGCGCGTGGTTCCGTACATGATACTCAATCTCTTCTGAAAGCCAAAAGAAACGGATTGATAGAGGATATGGTATTGGATTGCTGGGAGAATGAACCCAATATTTCGATGGAATTATTAAATGAAACTTTGATTGCTACTCCGCATGTTGCCGGTTTTTCTGCGGATGGTAAAGCGAATGGTACGAGAATGTGTCTGGAGGCTATCTCAAAAGAATTTGGCATTCGTATCCCGGATCTGAATAATTTAACACAACCGGCAGCGCCAGTATGTCCGGATATTGATTTAAATCAATTCAAATCAAACCGGATTGAAGAAGCTGTATTAACAACATTTTCTCCATTAAAAGAAGATACCCGTTTGCGTCAAAATCCGGATAAATTTGAATATTTACGGACACATTATGATAATCCTCGTGAATTTTCCGCCTATAAAATATTGAATGCATCTCCGGAAGAACAAGCAATATTAACAGGATTAGGTTTTCAATCCTAGGGATGACAAATGTCTATCTTATCCGGAAGATTTGATCTTGTTCGGGAACATCAGTCTTGTTTGGAAAATTCAGTCTTGTTCGTCTCGTTTGGAAACATCAA
>JAVBMQ010000146.1:0-4728 GCA_031552335.1 Bacteroidales bacterium
TTATCGGATGATTATCTCTTGCTTCCCGGAGCATCAACTGCGACAGAAAGCCTGAGACAATACTTCTCCATCACTTTAGAAGTGATAAAAAAGCCTTTAAATACCATTATATCATTTTTAAAATTCGCTTTTCGTGTAAACCAATATGTCAAAGAACGACTTTTACAATGGAGAATTGAGAATGAATTCTTTTCGAATTTTTCATTGTCAATTATCAATTATTTTCTGTCCTGTTTCCGGGATCAGCCGGAGTACAGATAATGATGTTGTTTTAGGGCAGACAGAGCCTGTCCCTACGGTTTCCCTCGCTTGGAAAACATTGTTAGGTTTGCTACATAAAAAAAGCGTGCAAACCTTAATGTTATACACATATTGGTTTACACGCTTTGTTATAAAAGCTTTATTTGCTTTTATATATAATTGTTATATACTCCCACTAAATTACTTTTATTCTGACAATACCTGTAAGATATCTTCTGCCCAGGAATTTACTTTTGTATATACCTTTTTTATTTTTCCATCAGTTGTCCTGAAAAGAAGTTTTGGAAAAACACCATCAACTGAATTATCATATACATACATCCTATCAACTATCTGTGCAGCTTGCGAACAATTAGCAATGAATTCTAATTTGTCCGGTGCTGACAAGACAGTTTCAAACAAGAGACTTTTACTTTTTTGTATACATTCTTCCCGTTGTTCGGATGCATATTGAGCTGCCTTCATAACTGCTTCCGGAGAATTCCAATCGCCAAATATATCCCGCGCAATTTCATCTGGGTTTATGTAGACACAGCCCTCAATCCAATCATGCTTAAGAATTTTACTTGTAATGGAGGTTTTCCCCGATCCATTGGGGCCTGCTATAATGAGCAATTTAGGTTTTACTTCCATTATTTACCCTTTTTTATCAATGACTTTCCTCTTTGAGCCGCCAATTCAACTTCTTTTTGTATTAATTGTTTGAATTTGGCATCAGCTTCGTCACGTCTCTTCCGGGCATCTTCCGCAACCTCTCTCATCAGCATTTCCAACTGAGCATCAGTGGGTTCTTTATCCTGAAGAAAATTATAAGTTAAATCCATACTCTTCTTTATTTTGTGTTACAAAGATAAATATTCTTTCAGCGAAAACAAACTTCGTGTAAACCAATATGTCAAAGAACGACTTTTACAATGGAGAATTGAGAATGAATTCTTTTCGAATTTTTCATTGTCAATTATCAATTATTTCTGTTCTGTTTCCGGGATCAACCGGAGTACAGATGATAATGTTCAGAGCAGGCAGAACCCACCCTTACGGTTTCCCCCGCTTGGAAAACCAAGTTCGGTTTGCAGCATAAAAAAAGCGTGCAAACCTTATGTTGTTACATACATATTGGTTTACACGCTTGATAGAAAACTATCGACAAACTTAAATCATCCTGTTATACTATTCTTTATTCAAAATTTGCCGACAATCCCGTAAATCAAGAACGTCTTTTGAATAATGTAATTTTGAAATATTTTTATTCTGCCACACAGCGAACACTCAGTCCATTGGCTCTATTACAAAAATCACTACCTGGACTCACTACTTCCTGATGAAAATACATAAAAAATGCACTTGTTCCACTAACCGTACTGCTCCAATAAAAACCTGTTCGACCAACATGCTCAGGAGTACCACCATCAGTACTGCGAGCTCCTGCAGCAGGAAGATAAAGTGAATCTCCTACTTTATAACCATTACCGGTCCAAACCCATTTATTAGCAATACCAAGACCATTGGCTAAATTATCAACATTATTAATAAGTCCGGATCCTTCTTTTAGTAGTAATTGCCATTGTTTCAAAGAGGGGACTTTCCACCCTGCAGGACAAGGATCGTTATCCGGTTTACTCACATTCAGGTTTTGTGTTCCATCTCCCCAACGAGAATTTTGTCCTCCTCCATCACGCCAATCAGCAGTATTGTTAATAAAAAGATTGTGTCCCGGTACATTTGTAGAAGATAAAACGGCCGTTGTTGTTGAATTACGTAGCTGATGACCATCTTTGGGTCGTCCCCATTGATATAAATCACCATTATTAGTTCCTTCTGCATAACTAAACGGATCCCTGTCCGGATCTTCCGCACCCAGATTATAACACATAAAATTTAACCAGCCTGAAGTAACCCCATCCTCCATTAATGTTTTTGCACCACAGCACCAACAATCTTGTACCAATATGTTCATACTTACTTTTTTCTTCTGATTGTACTGGTCTTCAAACAGAGCGAAAATGCTCACTGTTTTCTTCTCTCCGCTAACAAACAGGTTTTTAATATCATGTTTGAAAGTTAATTTCCCTGTTTTTGAGATCTGTTGAGTCGTTATTCCCTTGGTTATTTTAATACTATTGCTATCTACCACGATAAATTTCAAATTATTTATAACCTGAGATGTAAGCAATGAATAAGTAAATTCATGTCCACTGGCAAATGAATTGGATCGTTCACTCAGGTTCCCACAAGATGTTCCACCGTCAGACTTGAATACATCATAACAATAGTTACCACTTAATGAATAATCTCCATCTGCAGGATTTACAGAGATGTAATCATCCAAATCAACATCCATTTCATCTTTGGAAAATGCAAGATTCCATCGAGTCCCATTCCATACATAAATACCAGTTCCATTACCTCCTGTCAGATTAACATTTGTATTATAAACCAACATTCCTTTAGCCTGGTATTTTTCATCCTCTGTAGGATTAGTCATAACAGTCAATGCATTAACATTGCTTAGCGAAACGTTGGGAAGTAAAAGCCCCTTGTTTTCCGACCTCAAATCCAGAACTGCTGCCGGATGAGGACTCGAATTCGTACCACTTTCTTCAATTATAACCTGAGCCTTAGTTTTTACTGAACCTATTAACAGGAATATCAGCATTGAATAAATTATTTTTCTCATCTTGATAATTAATTTATAAATGTGTTAATTCCTCACACAACGGATAGGAAAAATATTATTACTGCTTGTATTACTACTCAAAGAACCAGAACCATAACCGATATAATATCTGTTTTCCGAACCAGATGCCCACCAATAACCGTTATTACCCCAACCGGCCCAAGTGCTTCCCATAGTATCCTGATAACCAGCAAAAGATTGACTGGAATTACCACTACCATGCCACCAGCGACCATCATCCGTTGATGTATTTCCATCAGCAATTAAAGGATTGCCATTTCCGGCAGCATTTGTTCCGGAGACATTCAATCCAAACAATTTATCATATTGAGCTTCTGTCGGTAATGACCATCCAACCGGACAAGCCAGATTTGCTTCATTCCAAGTGTAAAACCAACCTCTGTCTTCATTACATACCCCCGGATTATTACCCACTACATTCTGATTTCCACAATTAAACCCAGGATTGGATGTTGTACCTGTTTTCAGATTCTCAACCATCCACAATTGCATTTCTCCATTATCTCCTGTAGGATAATAATGTGTCTGATAGGATTGATCTCCGATTTGTTTAGAGACTGAGACTCCACCATAACCAGGCCCACTCATTTCTTCTAAAATACAACGTACGGATACCCAGTAATTATCGTCAGTTATTGCCGGGCCATTCATTGAACCTGTACTTGTACAACTAAAATACTGATAGATTTCTGAACCGGACCACCAATGTCCAAGAGTTTCTTCAAAAAAAGGAGTTCCACCACCATTGCTACTATAATAACCTGCAAAAGCATTGTATTCTGCAAGAGCCCACCATTTACCTTTACCCGAACGATCATCATTGACTATATTTGATAAAACCGAGTATTCTGATTCTGTTGGTAAACGCCAACCTGAAGGACAAGCATTATTAGACTGAATGGCTTGAGCCCAGTTGTAAATATATCCGTTAGCACCCGTAGTAAGCATTGCATTTCCCTCCTTAGAATTTTCAACCATCCAACGCTGAGGAGCTCCATTCTCACCTGTGTTATAAATATAAGTCAGGTAATCATTATTGCCAATATGCATCAAAAGAGATTCATCAGAAGCACCATAAGTCGTTTTCCAAGTTGTGCCATTCCAAAAATAAACCTTATTATCAGTTGTATTATATACTAACATTCCGGTGGCTCTGGATTTATCAACTTCTCCATCCAATTTAAATTTTGTCAAATCTGCATCTAATACCACATTAGGTAATAACAGGCCTTTGCTGGTTGACCGTAAATCTAAGATAGCCCCTGCATGGGGATCTTCCAGCGATCCAATAGTCACTTGTGCATTCATACTTGCTGTTCCCGATAGGACAAGAGCAAGCATCCAATAAATCATTTTTTTCATGTCGATAAAAATTTAAAAATTAGTAATTAAAAATTAGACTGTTTTGTCTTTGATTTCTCATAATTCCTTTTGTACAAACTTCTCTCTTCAGAGAAGAATGTGAGAAACAGAAATATTAAACAAAACCATTTTAATCCTTTAATTTTTATTCAAAAAATGGTTTCCTTCTTCTGAATCCCTCACAATAATTGATTTGTTTGATTCCCATCATTTCTAAAGTGATGGAATCAAATTTTCAAAAACTGATTAAATCATTTATTATAAAGAATTTACAAAGAAGATTATTGGTTCTTATCAGGCTGTTTGATCAACTTTTACTCAAACAGTTAATTCCGAAAATCAGTAATCAGAGAATCCTAATTAGCTTTTCGGTACGGGATTAACTCTATTTTTTCGTAGAAAATTAA